>NZ_BAAAUG010000091.1:0-99757 GCF_039533825.1 Streptomyces rectiviolaceus | reverse complement strand
AGCCGGACCAGATACCCGGAGAGCCGGTTGCCCTGCGGCTGCGCGCCGCGCGGCCTGCGCCGGGAGACGGGCACCAGGGCGCGCGGCTCCACGCCGTCGCTGCCGTCGCCCCGCTCGTCGAGCCAGCGGCGCAGGGCTCCCGCGACCACGGCGATCAGTACGTCGTTGACGGTGCCGCCCACGGTCTTGCGCACGCGGTGCACGTCGTCCAGGTCGAGCAGGACTCCCGCGGTGCGCCGCGTGCCGCTGGCGTCCGACGTGAGGGCGTCCGACGACCGTACGCCCCAGGTCGCGCGGGCGACGGACGAGCCGATGTCCAGGGCCTGCCCCACGTCGGTGACGGTGTCGCGGACAAGGCCCGGCAGCTTGCGCGGGTCGGGCAGCCAGGACCACCGGGACGCCTCGGGCCCCACGGGCGCCGGACGCGCGGCGGGCAGGTCGACCGGGTCCATGACCGCCGCGGCGAGCATCAGGGCGCGAAGACCGTCCGCGAGGGCGTGGTGGAACTTGAACAGCACGGCGAAGGACGTGCCGTCATCGCCCGGCAGCACGTGCGCCTCCCACGGCGGCCTGCCGCGCTCCAGCGGACGCTGCATGAGCGTGCCCGCCGCGGCGTGGAAGTCCCCTGCGGGCTCGGCGAGGCGGACATGGTCCAGCGCGTCGAAGGCGGGCGCGGCCTCGCGGACGGCGCCGCCGACCGGCAGCCAGACCGAACGTATCCGCAGCCGCAGTCCGGGCACGTCGGCCGCGCGTGAGGCGAGGAGCCGGGCGGCGCGCTCGGCCGCGTCCGGCGAATCGGCGTCGAAGACGCCAAGTGCGCCCAGATGCATGGGGTGTTCGGGGGACTCGATGTTCCAGAAGGCGAGGTCGAGAGGTGCGAGCAGGTCGGAGGACTCAGCGGTCAGCGCTTTCAACGGGTTCAACGGACTGCTCTCGCGTCGAGGGCGATGCGGGGGATGGCATGAACGTGCAGTCAATCGCCGATGAGCGACTACGGTCAAGTACGATCAAGCTACGCAGAGTTAACAACAGATTAAGGCCCGCCTCTCTGAGAGAGGCGGGCCTTGTGGGGCACAAGTGGCGTATGTCTTACGTCACTTCACCATCTGTCGGCGTAGGTCACTTGAGCGCGGGCGGCGCCGCCTGCTCCGACGTACCCCACTGGGAGGGCTTGTCGCCCACCGTGAAGGACAGTTCGCGGGTGTCACGGATGTCGTCGGTCGTCAGGTACGTCTTGCCGTGGTCGGCGCCGTCCGCGCGGGCCGACTGGATGTACCGGTCGGTGTCCGACGTACCCGGCGCCTTCACCGTGAGGCGCCCCTTCGGGTAGTAGCGGCGGTCGAGGGTGAGGTCGACGCGCTCGAAGACGGGCGTCGACAGACCCCATGTGTCCGTGCCGGGCTGGACCGGGAAGACGCCGATCGAGGAGAGCACGTTCCAGGCGGACATGGTGCCCAGGTCGTCGTTTCCGGTCATGCCGGTCGGGGTGTCCGTGAAGAGGGTGAGCGCGGCGTGCACCACGTCGGTGGTCTTCCACGGCTGGCCCGTCGACAGATAGGTGTACGGGGCGATGAGGTCGGGCTCGTTCTGCGGGTTGTACTTGTCGGCGTTGTAGTAGTCGTAGGGGCCGTTGACCCACACCTCACGCGCGGTCTTCGCCGGGTCCTTCAGGAGCTGCTCGTAGGCGAAGAAGGAGTCGAGGCGGTCGTTGGTGGCCTGCTTGCCGCCGATGAGGTCGACCATGCCGGGCAGGTCCTGCGGGACGAGCCACTGGTACTGCCAGGACGTGCCCTCGTGGAAGCCCTCGCTCTTGGCCGGGTCGGCGGGTCCGGTGAAGGCTCCGTCCTTGTCCCGCGCGCGGAAGAACCCGGTCGAACCGTCAAAGATCTTCCGGTAGTTCTGCGCACGGTCCGCATACCGCTTGGCATCGGCGTCGTGCCCCAGCTCACCGGCCATCTGCCCGAGCATCGCGTCCGAGAGGGCGTACTCGAGGGTCGCGGAAGCGCCGTGGTCGTAGTCCGAGTCGCCGGGCTTGGCGTGCGGGCGGCCCTTGATGTATGGCGCAAAACCGTCGCTCAGATACTCCTTGTTGGCCTCGCGGCCCACGGGCGCGGAGTCGGCGGGCGGCACGCCGTCCGCGTTCTTCTTGAGCGCGCGGTACGCCTTCTCCGCCTCCTCTGGGTGTCCCTTGAACAGACCTTGCTGGTAAGCGTTGGTGAGGAAGGGAGTGACCGGGTCGCCGGTCATGATGTTCGTCTCGACCGTGCCGTAGCCCCACTTGGGCAGCCAGCCGCTCTCCTCGTCGATCTTCAGGACGGAGAGCGCCATGTCACGGGACTCGTGCGGCGCGAGCAGGGACAGGAGCTGAGCCTGCGTGCGGTAGGTGTCCCACAGCGACCAGTTCTGGTAGTACGTGAACCCCCCGTCATCAGCAGTGTGGTGGATCTTCTGGTCCCAGCCCGTGTACCGGCCGTCGACGTCACTGCCGATGTTCGGCGCGAGGAACGAACGGTAGAGGGACGAGTAGAAGGTACGGCGCACGGTCTCGCTGCCGCCCTTCGCCTTCACGTCGTCGAGCCGGTCCTCCCACGCGGCATCGGCGGCCTTCGCGACACGGTCGTACGAACGCCCGCCCTCCGTACGGAGGTTGAGCGCGGCGCCCTTGGCATCGACGTACGAGAGAGCGGTGGTCGCCTCGACGGTGCGGTCCTTGGAGGTGTCGAACCGGACGTACGCGCCGTTGCGCTCCTCGCCCGCCGACGACGTGTTGGAGCCCGCGGTGACGGTGTCGCCCTTCCAGGTGCCCGACGTGGTGAAGGGGCGGTCGAAGCGGGTGATCGTGTAGACCGTGTACGGCTTGGTGTCCTGGCAGAAGCCGCTGCCGGTGATCGCCGTGCGGACCGTACGGCTGTCGAGGATCTCGACCTTCGTGCTGCCCGTCTTGTGCAGCGACTGGCCCGCGTTGAGCAGGACGTTGGCCTTGTCGGTTGCCGGGAAGGTGTAGCGCTGCACGCCGGTGCGCTTGGTGGCGGTCAGCTCGGCGTCGATGCCGGACTTGAGGCCCACCTTGTACGCGCCGGGGCTCGCCTTCTCGTCGTCGTGGCTGAACTCCGCCGCGTACTTGGCGTAGTCCGTCTCCTTGACGTCACCCGTCGTGGGAAGCACCGGCAGATCGCCGCCCAACCCGCAGCCCACGCCCGAGAGATGGACGGTCGAGAAGCCGCGGATGTGGGTGTCGGAGTGGTCATAGCCGGTGTTGTGCCCGGTGTCGGGCGAGAACTGGACCATGCCGAAGGGCACGGCCGCGCCGGGGTAGGTGTTGCCCTCGTTCTCGGTGCCGATGAACGGATTGACCAGATCGGTCAGTTGACCGTCCCCCGCCGGGGCGGCCTGTGCCGTCGGTATGGCGAGGGCTCCCCCGAGGAGCGCGGCCGCGGCCACCGCCACTCCCGTACCGCGTAGCCGTTGGGTCCATCTCATGGGTGGGAACGCCTCCTTGGACAACGTTGTCAAAGCGCGGAACGCGATCATTCTTCGGGGGTGGTGTCGCATGCGTCAAGAGGTTGGGGGCCCGCCGTCGCAGGCCGCCGCCTCCGCTCGTATATCAGCTTGCTTTTATATACGCCCGGCGTGATACTCGAACCATGGACGTGTTCGAAGCCGTGGCCGAGCCCAGCCGCAGAGCCCTGCTCGACGCGCTCGCGGAGGGCGAACGGTCCGCGGGCGAGCTGGTCGCGATGCTCCCGGAGCTGACGCAGCCCGCGGTGTCCCGGCATCTGCGGGTGCTGCGGGAGGTCGGCCTCGTCGAGGTACGCGCGGACGCGCAGCGCAGGATCTACGCCCTGCGCCCCGGTGGTCTCGCCGAGGTCGACGAGTGGATCGGCCGCTACCGCCGATACTGGGCGGACCATCTCGGCGCCCTGGAACAGCACTTGGCCCGTACGCACACGAAATCGGAGGGATCGTCGTGAGCGATCACCATGGGAAACTGACGCTCGACGGGGACCAGGCCGTGCTCACCTTCGTCCGGCACCTTCCGTACCCCGTAGAGGCGGTCTGGTCCGCCATCGCCGACCCTGAACAGCGCGCCGCCTGGTTCGGCAGGACGATCATCGAGGGCCGCGCGGGAGGTGCCATCGACATGGTGCCCACAGGACCGGCCAACCCCGTCCAGGACAAGCGGATGACCGGCCGGATCCTCGTATGGGATCCGCCGCACGTGCTGGAGCACGAGTGGAAGCAGGCGCTCGTCGAGGACGGCGTGGTCCGGTACGAGTTGCTGCCCGACGGCGACGGCGACGGCACGGTACTCACCTTCACCCACCGCGGCCTGAGTGTGCCCAACGCCAAGGAGTACGGGCCCGGCACGCACGCGTACCTGGACCGCCTGGCCGCGCACCTGGCCGGGACGCGCGTTCCGGGATGGAGCGCGCGCTACGAGGAAGCCGCCCCCGACTACCCGGCCTGACCGAACCCGCCATGGACCGGCCCGACCTGACGGGACCCGCCATGGACAGGCCCGACCTGACCAGAACCGGCCTGACCAGACCCAGACCCCGCCCCAGACCCCGCCTCACCAGACCCGGCCCGTCCGGAAGACACGAGACACGAGACACGAGGAGTCACACCATGTCCGATGTCATCGATCGCGATCGGCCCCGCGTCGTCGTCGCCCATCACTCGGGATGGGGGCACACCGCCGCCCTCGCCGAAGCGGTGGCGGACGGCGCACGCCTGGCCGACGCCACGGCCACCACGCTCGCCGTCGACCACATCACCGAGGAACAGTGGGCCCTCCTCGACGAGGCGGACGCCATAGTCTTCGGCAGCCCCACGTACATGGGCAACGTATCGGCGGGCTTCCAGACCTTCGCCGAGCTCACCTCGCGGCGCTGCGCGACCGGTGCCTGGCGGGACAAGGTCGCCGCGGGCTTCGTCAACTCCGGCTCCAAGAGCGGTGACAAGCTGCAGACGCTGATGTCCCTCGCCGTGTTCGCCGCCCAGCACCACATGCACTGGGTCAACCTCGGTCTCGGTCCTGGCTGGAACAGCACCACGGGGAGTGAGCAGGACCTGAACCGTCTCGGGTTCTTCCTCGGGGCGGGCGCGCAGACCGACACCGACGTGTCGGCGGCACACGTCCACAAGTCCGACCTGCTCACCTGCCGCCATCTCGGCAGCCGGGTGGCCGGCGTGGCCGCTCAGCTCCTTGCGGGGCGGGCCGCGGCCTGAGCCTCGCGGAGCGCGCGTCAGCCGGTGTGCAGCCACACCCGCAGCGGTCCGATCGGCGTGAACCCCTGGCGAACGGCCGAGTCGAGGCTCTCTCCGCTCTCGTATCCGACGACGGGCAGGTCCGGCCAGAGCCGGGCGACTTCCGCCAGGCAGCCCGCCCAGGCGGACTCCTCGTCGGCCGAGGTGAACAGGTTGGAGACACCGACCACCGACGCGCCGCGGCTCGCGATGGCGCCCGCGACGATCCGTCCCTCGGAGCGGGCCGCCAGGAACGTCGTGCCGTCTGAGAGCAGCTCCGGCCGGAACAGACCCGTGCTCTCCTCGCCGTCGTTCCACGCGGTCTCCCACGCGGGCAGGGACTCGGCGCTCTTGAGCGGCTCCCAGTCCAGGTCCGCGACGCCGGGGGTTCCGCCCGCTTCCCGGTGGATCCATTGCGCCTCGAACAGCACCTCGAAGCCCATCGGCTCCAGATCGAGGCAGGCGAAACTGTCCTTGACGGAGCAGCCCGGTGACGCCGTGTCGAGCAGTGCCACCAGTGCGGCCGCCGACACCTCGGGGGTGAGCGTGACGGCGTCCGGATACAGCGGCGGGGTCCTGTGGGGGCTGCTCCACGCCCCGGAGCCGAACTCCCCCTGCAGGCCGTGCGCGCGGCAGACCGCGTCGCACCACTCGGCGTTGTTGCGGGCCGCGGCCCCTGCCCACTTGGCATCGATGATCACGAGCTGATCGTGCCAAGCGGGAGGGGCCGCGTCCACGGGTTAAGCGCTCCGGGTCAGGAACCCGAGCACCCCGCCGGGTCCGGCCGCGACGCGTCGCCGATCAAGGCTTCATGTGCCGCCTTGAGCCGCTTCACGTCGGGCTTGACGACCCTGCGGTCGTACGTGAGCAGGCCGTTCAACTCGCCCTCCACATCCGAGATCTGGGTGTAGACGGCGCCGTTTCCGCCCTTGCAGGCGAGCTTGTGCACCTCGTCGAGCTTGGTGAGGTAGTCGTCCGTGTACGTCGCCGGGTCCACGTCGACGTAACTCTGCTGGACCGACCAGGCGTGGCCCGGTACCGCAAGGCCGAGGCCGCCGTACTCGCCGTTGATCTGCGCCCTCACGCCGTCGGGCTTGGGCGGCAGAGCCGGGCTCGGATAGCCGTGCTCGTCCATGATGTCGCCGGTGCCGCCGTCGGCCCCCAGGTTGAGGCCCGACATGCCGTTGACCAGGCGGGTCGGGTCCCAGGACTTGGCCTGGGTGGCGATGCGGCCCTGGTCGTACTGGCCCCAGCCCTCGTTGAAGGTGACCCACATGACGATCGACGGGTGGTTCGCGTGCTCGTCGATCATCTGCTTCATCTCGCTCTCGTACTGAGCGCGAGCGGCCGTGCTCGGGTTGCGGTCCGAGCGCATCGAGGGCATGTCCTGCCAGACCATCAGGCCCAGCTTGTCCGCCCAGTAGAACCAGCGGTCCGGCTCCACCTTGATGTGCTTGCGGACGGAGTTGAAGCCCATCTCCTTGTGCATCTTGAGGTCGTACGCGAGAGCCTCGTCGGTCGGCGCCGTGTGCAGGCCGTCCGGCCAGAAGCCCTGGTCGAGCGTGGCCATCAGGAAGGTGGGCTTGCCGTTGAGCATCGTGCGCGGGGTGCCGTTCACCTTCTCCACGGCGACGGAGCGCATACCGAAGTAGCTCTTGACGCTGTCCCGCCCGACGGTCACCTTCAGGTCGTAGAGGAACGGGTCGTCGGGCGACCAGAGGCGCGGGTCGGCGATCTTCAGCTTGAGCGGTGTGCCCGTGCGTCCGCTCGCCTCCGCGACCTTCTTCTTCCCTTCGTACGCGACCGCCCTGACCGGCACTCCGTCGCGCACCCCCTTGGGCTCGACGGTGACCTGCTTGGTCGCCACGTCGGGCGTGATCTTGAGCGAGTCGGCGTGGTCGGCGGCCACCGGCTCCATCCACACCGTCTGCCAGATGCCGGACGACGGCGTGTACCAGATGCCGCTGGGGTCCAGGCGCTGCTTGCCGACGGGCGGGTTCTCGCCGTCCTTGCCGTCGGTCGGGTCATAGACGCCGACGATCAGCTCCTGGGTCTTGCCCGGCTTCAGTGCGTCCGTGATGTCGGCGCTGAACTTGTCGTAGCCGCCCTTGTGTTCGGCGACCTTCTTGCCGTTCACGAACACCTCGGACTGCCAGTCGACCGCGCCGAAGTTGAGCTTGAGGCGCTTGCCGTCGCCGACCTTCCAGCCCTGGGGGACGGTGAAGGTCCTGCGGTACCACATGCGGTCCTCGTGCCGTTCCAGGCCGGAGAGCTGGGACTCCACGGGGTAGGGGACGAGGATCTTCTCGCCGAGCTGCTTGCCGAACGGGGGCTTCTCGCCGGCCTTGGCCGATGCGAACTGCCAGGAGCCGTTGAGGTTGCGCCAGGCGTCGCGGGTCAGCTGGGGGCGGGGGTACTCGGGTAGCGCGTTGTCCGGGCCCACGTCATCCGCGAACTTGGTGCGCAACTGGTGCTCGGAGTGGTTGGGTCCGCTGCTCCAGAACGCGGCGACCGCCTTGCCGTCGTCGCCGCTCAGGCCGCCCTTGCCGTCGTAGCGGATGTCGGCCGTGCCCTTGGCAGTGCCCGTCTTGTTGCCGACGACGGGTTCCTTGAGGCCCACGAGGAGCGCGCGCGGGTCCTTCGGGTCGGCCTCGACCGTGCCGATGGGCCACTTGGCGCCGCCGATGACCGCCTCGATGTGGGTGGCGAGGTCCTTCGGGGGCGCGGCCAGCTTCTGGGCGAAGTCGAGCTTCAGGGTCCGGCCGTCCTTGAGGACCGTGGCGGCGGTCGCTCCGTCGTACTCGAAGCCGTCGGGGAGGCGGAAGGCCGACTGCGGGATCGCTTCCTTGCTGCCGCCGGGCTCGGTCCAGCGCAGGTGGAGGTTGGAGCCGCCGTAGTGCTCGAAGTACTCGACCTTGATGTCGTAGGCCTTTCCGGCCGTCAACTCGACCGGCTGCGCGGTCTGTTCCTTGTCCCAGTCGTCGACCCAATGGTCGATGGCGAGCTTGCCGTCGACCCAGAGCCGGAAGCCGTTGTCGCCGATCATGGAGAAGGTGTGGGATCCGCTCTTCTCCGGGACGACCTTGCCGGTCCAGCGGACGGTGGCGTCGTCGGCCTTCCCGGTCGCGAAGGTCAGGCGCGGGTCGAGGTTGTCGAAGTCGATCTTCTGGTCGAAGCCGGTGGCCTTGAGCTCGTGGAAGTCGAAGGCCCCGGGTGCGGACTGGGTGTAGTACTCGCCCTTCAGGCCGTGGACCTCGGGGGGTTCGTCGGCGGCTGTCGCGGCCGGAACGGCGGTGAGTCCGGCGAAGGCGAGGGCGACGGTGAGCAGCAGTATCAGTCGCTGCCGGACTCGTCTGGGTCGATTGGGGCGCACGGATCCTCCTTTGCTTGAAGCGGTGCTTGAAGGCTGAGGAAGGGGGTGGCGGCTCGCCGCCGCAGTCTGTACAACGAATCTGTACAACGTTGGAAGGAACGGCAGTTGGCATGACAGCACGCTCTCCGGCGCGCTGTCCAGGGCCATGACAAACACCCCAGGACAGGGGTGCACCTCGACGCAGGGAGCTGCACGTGCGGGTAAGCCTCAAGGACGTCGCGGAGCGGGCGGGCGTCTCCATCAAGACCGTCTCGAACGTGGTGAACAAGTATCAGCACGTCACCCCGGCGATGCGGGCGCGCGTGCAGGAGGCCATCGACGAGCTGGGCTACCGCCCGAATTTGACGGCACGTCACCTTCGGAAGGGACGTACGGGAATCATCGCGCTCGCCGTTCCCGAGCTCGGCAACCCGTACTTCGCCGAACTGGCCGGCGCCGTCATCGACGCGGCGGCCGAGCACGACTTCACCGTCCTGCTCGACCACACCCGCGGCGAGCGCGAGCAGGAGGTCCTGGTCAGCCAGGGTTTCCGCGCCCGGGTGATCGACGGCCTGATCCTGAGCCCGCTGGAGCTCGAGTCGGCCGACCTCCTCGGCCGCGAGGACGACGTACCGCTGGTGCTGCTCGGCGAGCGCCAGTACGACCTGCCGTACGACCACATCGCGATCGACAACGTCGCCGCGGCCCGCATGGCGGTGCGCCACCTCATCGGTCGCGGCCGCAGCCGCATCGCGTATCTCGGCGCCCGCACGGACTCCGCGAACCAGCCAGCGAACCTCCGACTCCAGGGCTGGCGGGAGGAGTTGACGCAGGCGGGGATAGCCGCGCCGGACAATCTGGTGGGCCCGGTCGGCGGCTGGAACC
Source organism: Streptomyces rectiviolaceus (assembly GCF_039533825.1). Taxonomy (NCBI): domain Bacteria; kingdom Bacillati; phylum Actinomycetota; class Actinomycetes; order Kitasatosporales; family Streptomycetaceae; genus Streptomyces; species Streptomyces rectiviolaceus. The sequence continues at coordinate 90,270 of NZ_BAAAUG010000091.1, read as the reverse complement.
GCTGGGACGGGGCGAAGGCGATGGCGCGGATGCTCGACGCGGGGGTGCGCCCCGACGCGGTGTTCGCGTACAACGACCTGGTGGCGATCGGCGCCATGCGGGTGCTGCACGAGCGCGGTCTGCGCGTGCCCTGGGACGTGGCGGTGGTCGGCTTCGACGACATCGCCGAGGGGCAGTTCGGGGCGGTCACCCTCACCACGGTCTCGCCCGACAAGCAGGCCATCGCCCGTCTCGCGGTGGCCTCGCTGCTGCGGAGTCTGGAGGGCGCGGGAGAGCCCGAAGGCCGTGAACTCACGGCGGAATTCCGCCTGGTGGAGCGGGAGAGCACGCTGGGCCGACGCTGAGCGCTCGACGGGCTCCCCTTGCGCGGAGGGTTTACAGCCCCCTTCCAACGATGTAAAAAGCTCCCCGTACCGCCGAGTTGACCGTAAGTGCCGATCCTCCCGTGAGCGCTCTCAGCGCCGGGGCCGTGCCGTTTTGGGGACTCCATGAAGCCGACCACACGCCTTAGCCGTACCTCAGCCAGGACCCTCCTCGCCGCCGGCCTCGCCGCGAGCCTCGCGCTCGCCACCGGGTGCGCCAAGTCCGAGGACGACGGCGACAAGAGCTCCGCGTCACAGGACCAGGGCGACTCGGGCCAGGTCGTCTCCGAGCCGAGCGCGGGCAGCGGCGAGACCTGCGCGATAGACGCCTACGGCGGCAAGAAGCTCGACCTCGAGTCCGCCACCGTCGGCTTCTCCCAGTCCGAGAAGGAGGCCAACCCCTTCCGCATCGCGGAGACGGCGTCCATCAAGGCCGAGGCGAAGAAGCGCGGGGTCAAGCTGCTCACCGCCAACGCCCAGTCGCAGTTCTCCAAGCAGATCAGCGACGTCCAGGACCTCATCGCCAAGGGCGCCGACCTCCTGGTCATCGCACCCCTGAACTCCGACGGCTGGGAGCCGGTACTGCGCGCCGCCTCCGCCAAGCACATCCCGATCATCACCATCGACCGCAAGATCAACGCCAAGGCCTGCAAGGACTACGTCAGCTTCATCGGCTCGGACTTCGTCGAGCAGGGAAAGCGCGCGGCCGACCAGATGATCAAGTCGACGGGCGGCAAGGGCAAGGTCGCGATCCTGCTCGGCGCCGCGGGCAACAACGTCACCACCGAACGCACCAAGGGCTTCCAGGACCGCATCAAGGAGAAAGCACCCGACCTGAAGGTCGTCTTCAAACAAACAGGCGAGTTCGCCCGCGAGAAGGGCCAGCAGGTCACCGAGCAGCTCATCCAGTCCAAGCCGGACATCACCGGGATCTACGCCGAGAACGACGAGATGGGCCTCGGCGCCGTCAACGCCCTCAAGGGCGCGGGCAAGAAGCCCGGCGACGTGAAGATCGTGACGGTCGACGGCACGCGCAACGCCGTGCAGGGCATCGTCGACGGCTGGATCGACGGCGTCATCGAGTCGAACCCGCGCTTCGGCCCGCTCGCCTTCCAGACCCTGGACACCTTCACCAAGGGCACGAAGGTCTCGCAGGACATCGTCATCAAGGACAGCGCGTACACCAAGACCAACGCCAAGGCGGACCTCGGCAAGGCGTACTGAGATGCCGGACGCCCTCTCGGTGACCCACCTCACCAAGACGTTCCCCGGCGTACGAGCCCTCGACTCGGTCGACTTCACCGCCCGCGCCGGTGAGGTGCACGCCCTGATCGGCGAGAACGGCGCGGGCAAGTCGACCCTGATCAAAGTACTGACGGGCGTATACGCGCCAGACGCCGGCGAACTCACGTACAACAACCGCCAAGTCTCCTTCGCCACCCCGCTCGAGGCCCAGCACGCGGGCATCTCCACCATCTACCAGGAGGTCAACCTCGTCCCCCTGATGAGCGTGGCCCGCAATCTCTTCCTCGGCCGCGAGCCGCGCGGCCGTCTTGGCCTCATCGACTTCCGCCGCATGCACCGCGAGGCGGAAGAGGTCCTCGATCGCCTCGGCATAAGGGTCGACGTACGCCGCCCCCTGCGCGAACTCGGCGTCGGCACCCAACAGATGGTGGCCCTGGCCCGAGCGGTCTCGGTCGACGCGCAGGTCGTCATCATGGACGAGCCGACGTCGTCCCTCGAACCCCGCGAGGTCCAGACCCTGTTCGGCGTCATCCGCATGCTGCGGGACCGCGGCATCGCGGTGATCTACGTCAGCCACCGCCTGGAGGAGCTCTACGAGGTGTGCGACACCGTCACGGTCCTCCGAGACGGCAAACTGGTGCACACGGGCCCGATATCAGAGCTCGACCGACTCCGCCTCGTCTCCCTCATGCTGGGCCGAGAGGTCGGCGAGGTCCGCGAAGAGGGCGTCACCAAGTTCTCGGGAGACCACGCCCCGGACACCCAACCGATACTCCAAGCCCACGACCTGACGATGCGCCACCACCTGCACGGCGTCTCCGTAGAGATCCGCCCCGGCGAGGTGGTGGGCCTGGGCGGCCTGCTCGGCTCGGGCCGCAGCGAGACGGCAAAGGCCATAGCGGGAGCACTGCCGCCGGATTCGGGCCAGGTCGTGATCGCCGGAGCTTCGGTCCGCACCGGCTCACCCCCGGCCGCCATCCGGGCCGGAATCAGCCTCCTCCCCGAGGACCGCAAGGCCGAGGGAATAGTCCCCGGCCTCTCGGTCCGCGAGAACATCGCACTCGCCGCACTCCCCCGCCTCTCCCGCTTCGGCCTGGTGGACGAGACAGCGATCGACACCATCGTCGACACCTTCATGAAACGCCTGCGCATCAAGGCATCGGGCCCCCACCAGAAAGTGGGCGAGCTGTCGGGCGGCAACCAACAAAAGGTCCTCCTGGCCCGCTGGCTGGCGATGAACCCCAAGGTCCTCCTCCTGGACGAGCCAACCCGAGGCATAGACATCGGCGCGAAGGCCGAAGTCCAAAAGCTCATCGACGAGTTGGCCAACGACGGCCTGGCCGTACTCCTCATCTCCTCCGACATGGAGGAACTGATAGAGGGATCCGACCGAGTCATAGTCCTCAAGGACGGCAAGGTGATCGAAGAACTAACTGGCTCCCAGGTCACAGAAGACGCCCTAATCCGAGCGATAGCCACCACCGGGGGCCCAGGTGAGTAACCGATCCCCGAAAAGCACCCGCAGCCGCCATGCAGACCGGAGGGGACGGGCCGGTATGTCCGCCCGGAGCACGGTTCGCGGCACTCCCCAGCCGAAGCACCCAGTCGGCCACCGGACGATAGCGAGGACGGACATACCGGCGCGGCCCCGCCCCACCGACAAGCCAAGGCGCACCCGGAGTACCCATGACTGACCTAGCCCTAGGAGGCAAAGCCCCCGCCGACCGCGACCGCATCCTCCGCTACCTCCAGAACTACGGCGTCTACCTGGGCGTAGCCGTCCTGCTCCTCCTCAACATCGCCCTGACCCCCCACTTCCTCTCCGCCGAGAACTTCCGCACCCAGGCGGTCCAGGTAGCCCCGGTCCTCATCGTCGCCCTCGGCATGGCCCTCGCCATCGGCAGCGAGGGAGTCGACCTCTCCGTCGGCTCGGTCATGGCGCTCTCCACCTCCCTCCTCTCCCTCTACCTCGGCTACGGGACATGGATCGCGCTCATCGTCGCGATCATCGGCGGCGCGGCCATCGGCATCGCGAACGGCTCCCTCATCGCCTTCATCGGCGTCCAACCCATCGTCGCCACCCTGGCGTTGATGGTCGCGGGCCGCGGACTCGCCCTCGTACTCCTCCCCCAGCTCAAGGACGTACGCGACCCGACCATGGCAAGCCTCGGCTCCGGCGCGGTCCTCGGCATCCCCTACCTCGTCCTGATCGCCGCGGCCCTCGCGCTCCTAGTAGCCTTCGTCGTCAGACGCACCACCTTCGGCCGCCAGCTCCTCGCGATCGGCGACAGCCGCCCGGCCGCCCGCCTCGCGGGACTCCCCGTACGCCGCGTCCTGATCCTGGTCTACGTCTGCTCCGGCGCCCTCGCCGCCATCGCGGGCGTCCTGGCAACGGCCCGCCTCACCGCCAGCGACCCGACATCGCTCGGCAACCTGATGGAACTGTCCGCGATCACGGCCGTAGTGGTCGGCGGCACACCGCTCAGCGGAGGACGCGTACGCATCGGCGGCACCGTCGCCGGCGCCGTACTGATCCAGCTGCTCACCGCCACACTCATCAAGCACGATCTGCCGCCCTCCTGGACACAGATCGCCCAGGCCGTAGTGATCATTCTCGCCGTCTACGCGGCACGGGAGAGGGGCAAGCGGTGACCGGCACCGTCCTATCCAAGGCCAAGCCCATGAAGAGACCAGAGGACGAACCAACAGGCCCTGGCCCGACCCGCTCCGAACGCATCAGCGCACTCGCCCAGCAGCACGGCGCCCTGGTCACCCTGGTGGTCGCCGTCATCGCGGCGTCGCTCAGCTTCGACACGTTCCTGACCGGCGACAACCTGGAGAACATGGCGGTCTCCTCCGCGTTCCTCGCGGTCGTGGCGCTCGGCATGACCTTCGTGATCATCACGGGCGGCATCGACCTCTCCGTGGGGTCCCTCTTCGCCCTCGGCGGAGTCCTCGCAGCCTGGGGTTCGCAGTACGGAACAGCGGTGGCACTCCTCCTGCCCCTGGCCGTCTGCGGACTCATCGGCCTCGTCAACGGCCTCCTCATCGCCCGCTCCCGCCTTGCCCCCTTCATCGTGACGCTCGCCGCGATGCTGGGCGCACGCGGCATCCTCCTGTCCATCACCGACGAGGGCTCCAAGACCTACCTGGTCGACAAGGACTCGTTCTTCGCGACACTCGGCCAGGGCAAGCTCCTCGGCGTCGGCGCCCCGGTCTGGATCACCCTCGGCCTCTTCGTCGCCGGCGCCGTCGTCCTGCGCCGCAGCCGCTTCGGCCAGTACGTGTACGCGGTCGGCGGCAACGAGGACGCGGCAGCCCTCATGGGCGCCCCCGTCGCCCGCACCAAGGTCACCGTCTACACCATCTCCGGCCTCTGCGCGGGCCTCGCGGGCGCGCTCAACGCGGCCTGGCTGGTCTCGGGCGTCACCATCCTCGGCTCGGGCATGGAACTGGAGGCGATCTCCGCGGTCGTCATCGGCGGCACGCTGCTGACCGGCGGGTTCGGCTTCATCAGCGGATCACTCGTCGGCGTGCTGCTCCTGAAGGTCATCCAGAACGTCATCAACCAGATCGGCTCACTCGACTCCGCCTACCAACAGGTGGTCAGCGGAGCCTTCTTGGCACTCGTGGTGATCGCACAGACGTGGCTCGGCCGCAGACGCAGGGTCCTGTAGGGAGGCACAGCCACAAAAGGCACAGCCACAAAAGGACCAACCGCAAAGGACCGGCTACATGGGCACCACCTGCCCCTTCCCCAGCGCGATCACACCGCCCTTCGACACCGTGTAGAGCTGTTCGTCCCGCTCGGGGTTGACCCCGATCGTCGCCCCGGGCGGGACGTCCACGTTCTTGTCGAGGACGGCGCCCCGCACCACCGCGCCCCTGCCCACGCGAACGTTGTCGTGCAGCACCGAACCCTGCACGACCGCCCCGTCCTCGATCGTCACACCGGGCGAGAGCACGGAGCGCGTGACCTGCCCCCGGATGACGCAGCCGGGGCTGACGATGGACTCGCTCGCGATGCCTGCCGCGCAGAACTTGGCGGGCGGCAGGCCGCCCGGGTGGGTGTAGATGGGCCAGCGTCTGTTGTCCAGGTTGAAGACCGGCTGGTCGGAGATCAGGTCCATGTGCGCTTCGTAGTACGCGTCGAGCGAGCCGACGTCACGCCAGTAGCCGTGGTCGCGCGCGGTCTCCCCCGGCACGTGGTTGTCGTCGAAGTCGTACAGCTGGGCCAGGCCACGCTCGGTGAGCATCGGCAGGATCGAACCGCCCATGTCGTGCACGGAGTTGTCGTCCTCTGCGTCCTGCTGGATCGCGTCGATGAGGGTCTTCGTGGTGAAGACATAGTTGCCCATGGAGGCGAACACCTCGTGCGGCGATCCTGGCAGGCCCGGCGGGTCGGTGGGCTTCTCCAGGAAGCGGTCGACGCGCCTGCCGTCCCGCGCGGGCGTGATGATGCCGAAGGACGCCGCGTCCGCGCGCGGCACCCGGATCCCGGCGACCGTCACCCCGGCGCCGCTCTCGAAGTGCTGGTTGAGCATCTGCCGGGGGTCCATGCGGTAGACGTGGTCGGCGCCGAACACCGCGATGTAGTCGGGCTGTTCGTCGTGGACGAGGTTGAGGGACTGCAGGATCGCGTCCGCGCTGCCCAAGTACCAGCGCGGGCCCAGACGTTGCTGTGCCGGGACCGGGGTGACGTAGTTGCCGAGGAGGCTGGACATCCGCCAGGTGGTGGTGACGTGCCGGTCCAGGGAGTGCGACTTGTACTGGGTCAGTACGCAGATCCGCAGGATGTCGCCGTTGACGAGGTTGGAGAGCACGAAGTCGACGAGGCGGTACGTGCCGCCGAACGTGACCGCTGGTTTGGCCCGGTCGGCCGTGAGGGGCATAAGCCGCTTGCCCTCACCGCCCGCCAGGACGATTCCGAGCACCGAAGGTCCACCGCGCATCGCGCCGCCCCCTTAACTGGGATCACTTGGACTCGAGCAACTCCGCGTACACGTCGGTCGTGCGTCGCGCGACCGCGTCCCAGCCGAACTCCCTGACGGCGCGGTCGCGTCCGGCGGCGCCCATGCGGCTCGCGGCGCGCGGATCGGCGACCAGTTCGTTCAGGGCCTGCGCGAGCCGCGCCTCGAAGGCCGCCGGCTCCTTCTCCTCGTACGGGACGAGGAGCCCCGTGCTTCCGTGGGCGACGACTTCGGGGATGCCGCCGACGTTTGATGCCACGACCGGGGTGCCGCAGGCCATCGCCTCCAGGTTCACGATGCCGAGCGGCTCGTACACGGAAGGGCAGACGAACACCTGGGCGTGTGTGAGGAGTTGGACGACCTGCGGGCGCGGCAGCATCTCCGGGATCCAGTGCACTCCCCCGCGGGCGTCGCTCAGTTCCTCGAAGAGGGTGCGGAACTCGGCGTCGATCTGCGGGGTGTCGGGGGCTCCGGCGCAGAGGACGAGCTGGGTGGCGGGGTCCAACTCTTTTGCGGCACGCAGGAGATGGGGCACGCCCTTCTGCCGGGTGATGCGTCCGACGAACAGGACGTAGGGCCGCTCGGGGTCGATTCCATGGTGTTCGAGGACGTCCGTGCCGTGGTCGGGGCGGTAGAGGCCGGTGTCGATGCCGTTGTGGACGACGTGCACCTTCGCCGGGTCGATGGCGGGGTAGCAGCTGAGGATGTCGGCGCGCATGCCGTGCGAGACGGCGATCACGGCGTCCGCGGCCTCGACGGCGGTGCGCTCGGCCCAGCCGGAGAGGGCGTACCCGCCGCCCAGTTGCTCGGCCTTCCAGGGGCGCAGGGGCTCCAGGGAGTGGGAGGTCATGACGTGCGGGATGCCGTGCAGGAGTTTACCGAAGTGGCCCGCGAGGTTGGCGTACCAGGTGTGGGAGTGGACGAGGTCGCATCCCGTGAGAGCGGCCGCCATGGACAGGTCCACGGAGAACGTGCGCAGGGCGTCGTTGGCGCCGTCGAGTGCGTCCCAGGCCTGATGGCGCAGCAGTCCATCGGCGGCTGCGGCCCCCGGGTCTCCCCAGCAGTGCACGTCGACGTCGACCAGGGCCCCTAACTCCCGTGCGAGAAACTCGACATGGACTCCGGCCCCGCCATAGACGTCGGGCGGATACTCCCGGGTGAGCAGTCCCACTCGCACGCAGAACCCCCCGTCCGTCCGCCCCAGCCGTCGGTCGTTCGCCCCCTCATGGTCACCCAGAAGCGCCCGGTGGGGAAGAGCCTGGCACCGACCTCTGGGGCGGCCGGTCGAAGCAACAGTCGCCGCACAGACCGCCGCCCGGGCAGCGGTAGTAGAGGCAGCAGCTGCGGCGGCGGAACGCGGTGCCGCGCAGGGTTCCGGTGGAGCGCAGGTCGGGGTGGTCGAAGAGTTCGGCGGCAAGGGCAAGGGCGCGCTCCCCCACGTCGGTACGTCCCGTGCGGCGCGCCCAGGTGTCCAGTTCGCGGGCCGCCCCGGCGAGCGCGGAGCCCGCGTTGCCCCACAGCAGCGGTGCGGAGATCCGGTACCGCGTGCGCAAGGCGTCGGCCAGGGGTGCCAGATGGCCGTCCTGTACGACGCCGCGGATGCTCGCCGCGTCGCCGGGGCGGGTCGCCATGTCCGTCAGCCACAGGTCGTCGGGCGAGCTGCCGTCCGCGTCCCAGTGCAGCAGCGCCGGGTCGAGGTCCGGCACCTCGCCGTGCAGCGCGGCCGAGCCGAGCGCCACGGACCACAGCCGAGCCGCGAGCCCCAACTGCGCCACGGAGACGGCGATGCGCGCGTCGGGTGCCCCGAGCCGGGCGGCGACCTTGTCGACGCGGAACGCGAGGGGCCCGCCGTCCCCCGCGTACACCCGTGCCAGGGGCGCCACTTGGGCGCCGACCGGCGGCGCCCCCGTGCGCAGGGCGAAGAATCCGCCGACGGAGCCGACTTCTGTCAGGTCGAGAGGGGCTTTCACGAGAGCAGAGCCTAGGCGTCCCGGCGGAACAGCGCCGTCCACAGGAAGGACTCGCCGAAGCACGCGGAGTCGGCGGGCTCGTCGCGCATCCGCCGCAGTTCGACCTCGGTGAGGTCGGAGAAGATCCAGCGCAGGGACCGGGGCGTGTAGGCGAGGCCGCCCTGGAGTCCGGACGCGCGGTAGAAGTCGGCGTCGGGCAGCTCGGAGCCCGAGCCCCCCTCTCCGGCGGCGAAGCTGGTGAGGGCGAGGTGGCCGCCGGGGGCCAGGGCGCGGTCGAGCAGGGAGAGGTAGCTGACGCGGCGGTGGGGCGGCAGGTGGTGGAAGCAGCCCGAGTCGTGGATCAGGTCGTACGGGCCGCCCAGTTCGGCCGCCGTGAGCGCGAAGGCGTCACCGCGGTGGAACCGGATGTCCGCCCCGGCCTCGCGGGCCCGCACCTCGGCCCAGTCGACGGCCGCCGGGGAGAGGTCGACGGCGTCCACCTGAAACCCCTGGGAGGCCAGATACAGGGCGTTACGCCCGGGTCCACAGCCCAGATCGAGGGCACGGCCCGGAGTGAGCAGGCCCCGGTCGACGTACGAGGCGAGGTTCTCGTCCGGTTTGGCCACGAAGAACGGCACCGGCCGTGAGCGGTCGGTGTAGAAGCCGTCCCACCAGCCCGCCGCGTCGGCGGTCCAGCGGTCGGCTTCTGGCGCGAACAGGCCGTCCATGAGCTTCAGTACGTCGTCGACACTGCGTATGTTCCGGTGCATCCGGACCCCTTTCCACGGAGGTCAAGAATACGGTCGGTAACCATAAAAGCCCAGGTCAGACGGCATGGGCGTAAGTCCACAGGCGGGCTTTCGCGGCAGTGGGAGCACACTGGAGGGGCAGCGCCCCCGAAAAGGTGCGCAGGCGCGCCCACACCACGCCCAGTGGCCTGGACGGGTGCGTTCCCGAGGGCACTCACACAAGAATTTCCGAGATTCTGGATGATCCACCGAACCGGTACGTAACCCACCCGGGGGAGGACATCTGCCGGGTCGTACTCCATCGGCAGTAGGACCCAATGCGTGCTGAGGTACGACGACGTGGAGCGAAATCCGCGAGATCGTAGTGACTATGGAAGCCGACCGTTCGCCGCGCCGGACGCCCCGGGCCCACCAGGGGGCGCATCGCAAGCCGTGGAGCACCTCATGAGTGCCCTCACGGTCGCCGTGCTGCTCTCCCTCGTCTCCGCCGTGGCGTACGCGGGCGGGGCCATTCTGCAGGAGCGCGTCGCCGTCAGCACGCCGGAGCGACGGTACGCCCCGCTGCGCCGCGGCGTCTGGTGGATCGCCATCGCGCTGAACAGCCTGGGTGCGCTGCTGCACGTGGTGGCGCTCGCGTACGGGCCGCTGAGCCTGGTGCAGCCCCTGGGCGCCCTGACCATCGTCTTCGCCCTGCCGATGGCCGCCCTCTTCGTGGGCCGCAAGGCGGGTGCCACCGCGTGGCGCGGCGCGATCATGGCGACCGTGGGCCTCGCCGGTCTGCTCTCGTTGACGCAGGCGGCGGACGCACAGTCCTTGGACGACGGCGAGCGGGTCATGGTGGCGCTGGTGAGCGCGGGCGCCGTGGTGATGCTCATGGTCGCGGCGCACGCGGTGCACCGTCATCCGGTGGTGCGCAGCGTGCTGCTCGCCGGCGCGGCGGGCGTCGCCTTCGGCATCGCCTCGGTGTTCACCAAGACGGTTGCGGTGGACTGGGAGGCGAACGAGCCCCTGACGCATCAGGTGCCGAGCCTCGCCGTGATCGCGGTCCTGGCGTCGGTCGGCGTGCTGATCTCGCAGGCCTCGTACCGCGGCGCGGGCCTCGCGGCGCCGCTGTCGACGGTGACGGTCGTGAATCCGGTGGTGGCCGCTGCCGTGGGCCTCACGCTCTTCGGCGAATCGTTCCGCTACGGCTCCGCGGGCACGGCAGTCGCCCTGGGCTTCGGTGTCGTCGCGGCGGGCGGTCTGATCCTGCTGACCACGGAGCGGATCGGCGCGGCGCAGGGCGTTGCGACGCCGACCGTTCCGGTGGCCAAGGGCGGCCCTGTGGCGGCGGACACCGCGGCTCCCGGGGCGCGGGCGGACGAGCTGCCCGCGGTGCCGTCCCAGCCCGTGCCGGTTCCGCACCGGCGGGTGCTGTTCCGCCACCACGGCCGCGAACGCATCGGCTCCTGAAGCTCGCTCGCCGAGGCCCTCTCTCTGGGCTCTCTGAGGCGCTCTGAGCCCCTCTGAAGGCAGCCGAGGCCCGCACGTCGAGAAGCCCCTGGGGAATCCCCAGGGGCTTCGGTCGTTCAAGGCCTCAGATCCGCACGCCCCCAGCCCGCAGATACGCGAGCGGATCGACGTCGGAGCCGAACCCGGGCCCCGTCCGCACCTCGAAGTGCAGATGCGGGTCCGTGCTGTTGCCCGTGGACCCCGAGCGTGCGATGCGCTGCCCCGCGCCCACCTTCTGCCCGGCCTTCACGGTGAGCGCCGAGAGGTGGCCGTACTGGGAGTACTTGCCGTCGGCGTGCCGGATCACCACTTCGTAGCCGTACGAGCCGCCCCAGCCGGACGACACGACCGTGCCCGCGGCGACGGACTTCACGGAGGTGCCGGTGGCCACCGGGAAGTCGACTCCCGTGTGGTAGCCCTTCGACCAGGATCCGCCCGCCGCGCGGTAGGGAGTGCTGGGCGATGCGGCCACGGGTGCGGAGAAGCCCTGCGATGCCTGGGCGGGCTTCGCCTGCTTGGGCTCGGCCTTCGGCTTCGGCTTCGCCTCGGCCCGCTGCTTCGGCTCCGTTCGCGGCTTCGGTGCGGCCTCGGGCTTCCCGGAGTTCTTCTGCGAGGCCTGCAGAGCCAGCCGCTGGCCCGGCGTGATCAGGTCGGGGTCGCCGCCGATCGCCTTGCGGTTGGCCTCGTACAACTGCCGCCAGCCGCCGCTGACCCGGCGCTCCTCGGCGATCCCGGAGAGGGTGTCACCGCGGACGACCGTGTACATCTGGCCGCGGCCCGCGGTGGACTGCGGGGTCACTTCCGGCTTGACGTCCTTGACCTCGCGCTGAGGGGCCTTGGGCGCCGCCTTCTTGGGCGCGCTCATCGGCGTGATGTCGGGCGCGTCACCGCCCCGCGTCAGGCCCGCCCGATCCGAGCAGACCGGCCAGGCCTGCGGGCCCTGCGCCTTGAGGACCTTCTCGGCGACGGCTATCTGCTGGTGCTTGGTGGCGCGGTCGGCGCGCGGGGCGTAGGCCGTGCCGCCGTACGCCTCCCAGGTGGACTGCTTGAACTGGAGGCCGCCGTAGTAGCCGTTGCCGGTGTTGATGCTCCAGTTGTTGGTGGACTCGCAGGCCGCCACCTTGTTCCAGGTGTCGACGTCGGCCGCCTCCGCCGTGCCGGTGCCGATCAGTGGCAGCGCCATCCCGGCGCCGCCCGCCGTGACGGTCAGCGACGCACGGTTGATCCGGTTCGGCTGATACCGGCGGTGCCGACCGCGTACGGCCATGAGAGCCCCCTCAGTCACACACATCACAGTCACGTCAGAACAGTCACGTCGGACACACGACAAGGCGGCAAGTTAGCCGGTCCGACCGAACCGTGACAAGGGTGCGTGACCGAGCGGGCGCCCGACCGGTCAGCCCTTCAAGTACTCCGGGAGCCACCGGAGTTGGACACCCTGCTGGTAGGGGCCACCACCCTCGTGATCGTTGAAGGAGTACACCTCCATCGAACGCTCCGCCCCCGCGTAGGAGTTGTGGGCCGCGAAGACGGTGGACGGCGGGCACGTCATGTCCTCGAGAGCCGCCGAGAAGAGCGCGGGCGCCGTGCCCCGCGCCGCGAAGTGCACGCCGTCGAAGTAGGAGAGCGTACGGAAGACGCGCTCCTCGGAGCCGCGCTTCGCCTTCATGTAGAGCGCGACCTCGCGGTACGGATGGCGGTCGGTGAGGGTCGTGGCGCGCGGGAAGTCGCACAGGAACGGCACGTCGGACGCGATGGCCGCGAGGTCGTGGACGAGTCCGCCGACGGCGAGCGTGATCCCGCCGCCCTGGCTGCCGCCGACCGCGGCGACGCGCGAGGAGTCCACCAGCGGATGCGCGCGGGCCGCCTCGACGGCGCGCACACCGTCGGTGAAGACGCGCCGGTAGTAGTACTCGTGGGGGTCCTCGATGCCGCGCGTCATATAGCCGGGGTAGGCGGGGCCGCTGCCGACCGGGTCGGGCGTGTCGCCCGCCGAACCGCCGCTGCCCTGTCCCCGGGTGTCCATCACGAAGTGCGCGAAGCCGGCCGCCGACCACAGCAGGTGCTCGTGCGGCAGACCGCGGCCGCCGCCGTACCCGATGTACTGGACGACGGCGGGCAGCGGCTCGGTCGTCCCGGCGGGCAATATCAGCCAGCCCTTGACGGGGTGGCCGCCGAAACCGGCGAACGTCACGTCGAAGACGTCGACCGTGCTCAGGTGCGTGTCGAACGGAACGAAGCGCGCGTCCAGGTCGTGCTCGCGTGCGGCCGAAAGGGTCTTCTCCCAGAAGGCGTCGAAATCCTCGGGCTCGGCCGCTTCGGGCCGGTAGCGGCGCAGTTCGTCGAGCGGCATGTCGAAATGGGGCACGGGCGGCTCCTCCGTCGGACACAGTGTCGGAATGTCACGCTACGCCGCGGGGCAATACTGGCGAACACCACCGGCACTTCTTCACCGGCACTTCTCCACCGGCACTTCCACTTTCCAGGAGCCACGGCATGAGCAGCACGTCAGCCCAGATCGGTGTCACGGGCCTCGCGGTCATGGGGCGCAATCTGGCCCGCAACTTCGCACGCAACGGCTACACCGTCGCCCTGCACAACCGCACGGCGGCCAAGACCCGGGCCTTGGTCGAGGAGTTCGGCGACGAGGGCGAGTTCATCGCCACCGAGACCGCCAAGGACTTCGTCGCGGCCCTCGAGCGCCCGCGCCGCCTCGTCATCATGGTGAAGGCGGGCGAGCCCACGGACGCCGTCATCAAGGAGTTCGCCCCGCTCATGGAGCCGGGCGACATGATCATCGATGGTGGCAACGCGCACTTCGCGGACACCCGGCGCCGCGAGCGTGAACTGCGCGAGCAGGACATCCACTTCGTCGGCACCGGCGTCTCGGGCGGCGAGGAGGGCGCGCTGCTCGGCCCGAGCATCATGCCGGGCGGCTCCCCGGAGTCGTACGCCTCGCTCGGCCCGATGCTGGAGAAGATCTCGGCGAAGGCCGAGGACGGCGCCCCGTGCGTCACCCACGTCGGCCCGGACGGCGCGGGTCACTTCGTGAAGATGGTGCACAACGGCATCGAGTACGCGGACATGCAACTGATCGCCGAGGCGTATCAGCTCCTTCGCGACGTGGCGGGCTACTCCCCCGCGCAGATCGCGGACATCTTCCGCACCTGGAACACCGGCCGCCTCGACTCCTACCTGATCGAGATCACGGCGGAGGTCCTGAAGCACGTGGACGCCGCGACGGGCAAGCCGTTCGTGGACGTGGTCCAGGACCAGGCCGAGCAGAAGGGCACCGGCCGCTGGACCGTGCAGATCGCCCTCGACCTGGGCGTTCCGGTGTCGGGCATCGCGGAGGCGGTGTTCGCCCGCTCACTGTCGGGCCACACCGAACTGCGGGCGGCGTCGAAGGACTTGGCGGGTCCGACGGCGCGTCCGCTGGGCGAGGCCGAGGCAGGAGCGTTCGCCGACCAGGTCGAGCAGGCCCTTTACGCCTCGAAGATCGTCTCGTACACGCAGGGCTTCCACGAGGTGGCCGCGGGCAGCGAGGAGTACGGCTGGGACATCGACCTGGGCGCGGTCGCAGCCATCTGGCGCGGCGGCTGCATCATCCGCGCCGCCTTCCTGGACCGCATCCGCGCCGCGTACGACACGCGCGCGGATCTGCCGAGCCTGCTCTCGGACAAGACGTTCGCGCAGGAGATCGGTGCGGCCCAGGACGACTGGCGCGCGGTCCTTGTGGCGGCCACCCGGCAGGGTGTTCCCACGCCGGGCTTCTCCGCGGCGCTCGCGTACTACGACGCGCTGCGCGCGGACCGCCTGCCGGCCGCGCTCACACAGGGGCAGCGGGACTTCTTCGGGGCGCACACCTATCGGCGTACGGACCGCGAAGGGTCGTTCCACACTCTGTGGGGCGCGGACCGCTCGGAAGTGCAGGCCTAGGGCCCGTCGGCCTCCCCCGCCGTCAGACCGGTTTCGGTTCCGTCTCGGGCTCCGGTCCGGGCGGCGGGAGCGGGGTCGGCGGCGGACCCGGCGTGGGCCGCGGGTCGGGGCGCGGCACCGGGTTCGGCCCCGGCAGGGGCCGTTCCGGGTCCGGGACCGGGCTCGGTCCGTTCGGGTCCGGGATCGGAGGGGGCGGCACGGGGTCGGGGTATGGATTCGGCTGGGTCATGGTGCTCCTCCAGCTTGGTCTGGGGTCGGTCGTGACCACTCTCTCCCGGCTCGCGTGCCCACGCCTGCCGAGTTGACGCCTCCCCGTGCCGTCCGACCTCAGTCCTTGGTGCGGCTGAGCCGCACGACGGGGATGTCGCGATCCGTCTTGGCCTGATAGTCCGCGTAGGGGGCGAACAGCTCGACAAGGCCCGGCCAGACCCTCGCCTTGTCCTCGGCCGACAGGGTCTCGGCCCGGGCGGCGAACCGCTCCTCGGTGCCCACGCGGAGCCGCACGTCGGGGTCCGCGACGAGGTTGCGGTACCACAGGGGGTGCTCGTCGGCGCCGCCGTTGGACGCCACGATGAGGTAGTCGTCGCCGTCGCGGCCGTAGATCAGTACGGTGCGGCGCAACTGCCCCGTGCGCTGTCCGCGGTAGTCGAGCAGCAGGCAGGGGACACCCTGCACCGTGGTGCCCTTCTTGCCGCCTGACTCCTCGTAGACGCGGGCCTGCTTGGCCACCCAGCCGGTGGGACTGATCACGGCCTCTTCGTCCTGCTGCGCCATGTCCGCTCCTGTGAAGTCGAAGGGGTTACACGGGAGGTGATCGGTCACTCAACTCCCGCGCCCAGCCTACGACTTGAAATCGGCACAACATCGAATAACGGCCGCACGCAGGCCGGGGCGCGGGCTGGAGACGACCGGCACGGGGAGGGTGGCGCGGTCCGCCGCCTCCGCCATGGACGCCTGGGCGAGGACGACGGAGTCGACGCCTTCCAGGGCGTCGACGGCATCCGCGATCAAGCGTACGTGGCCTTCCCGGTCACCGGCCTCGAACCGCTCCCAGGCGCCGTCCACCAGGACCGTCGTGACGTCGACCGGCCGCCCGGCGCGGGCGGCCTCCTCCTCGACCAGGGCGCGGGTCGGCCCCAGGGTGCTCTCCAGGGTGGCGACCACGGCCACGGACCGCCCCGCGGCCACGGCGGCGGCCGCCATGGGCCGGTCGACCCGCACGAGGGGGACGCCGACGGCCGCGGCGCGGGCCTCGGTGACGGCGCCGATCGTCGAGCAGGTGCAGAGCACGACGCTCGCCCCCTCGGCGACAGCCCGCACAAGGAGCTCCTGGATGTCGTCGGCCACCGCGTCAGGACCCTCGGCCCTGGCCCGCGCGAGCAGGTCCTCGTGGACGAGGTGCCGCAGGGCGAACCCCGGATGGTCCTGGTCCCGCAGCGCCTCGAAGACGGGGACGTGCACGGGCGAGGTGTGCAGCAGGGCGAGCGTCGCGGTCACCATGCGGCCGGGTCCGACTTCACCTTGTCCAGGGCGGCGCTGACCAGCTCTCCCGAGGCGACGGGCGCCTCGTCCGGGTGCCGCTCGGCCCACTTCACGACGTACGGACACAGCGGCGCGACGGCGACACCTTCCCGCGCCGCCATCGCGTACAGCTCCCTGGCAAGGGATCCCGCGATGCCCTCGCCCTCGTGCGCGGGCACCACTTCGGTGTGCACGGGCACCAGGGCGGACTCGGGCGCGTCCAGCGTGAAGTAGACGATCTGGCCGACGACTTCACCGCCCGCACGCGCCTCGATGGTGCCGCGCGCCCGGTCGTCGCGGATCTCGATCCCACTGCTCATCGGCTCTCCTGGAGGTCTCACACGGCCTGCGGGCTGCGCTCCATGCCGTCGGCGCCCGGCACCGGCGCGGCCGCGTCGTCACCCAGGGCCACGATGCGATTGTCCGCGCCGTCGACGTGCACGACCTTGGGCCGCAGGGTGCGTGCCTCGGCGTCGTCGACCTGGGCGTAGCTGATGATGATCACCCTATCGCCGGGGTGCACGAGGTGCGCGGCCGCGCCGTTGATCCCGATGACGCCGCTGCCGCGTTCGCCCTCGATGGTGTACGTCTCCAGACGGGCGCCATTGGTGATGTCGACGATGTGCACGAGTTCACCCGGCAGCAGGTCGGCGGCGTCCAGGAGGTCGGCGTCGATGGTGACGGAACCGACGTAGTGCAGGTCCGCCTGGGTGACGGTGGCACGGTGAATCTTGGACTTGAAGAGAGTACGCAGCACTTTGGACTCCTGTATGACGGCTCCCTGCCAGCTTTCTGCAGGTCAAGGGCGGTTTCAACCCTACATCGACACGCTTCGAAGTCGATGTTTGTGAGGAACATCGCTTGTCATTGGCGACAGGGCTCCTGCCTGGGCTTCGGCGCCAACCAAGCTGTTGTGGCACCACCGACCAGACGCCCGTTCGGACAGCCTCTCAGGATGTTCGGGAACTGATGCTGACCAGATGCTGACTTACCTGACGATGTACCAGGTACGCGCTACGTGGAGCATGGAACCACTATTCGCATCGACGTAGAAGTCGTTCAACGCGCCCGGCAGCCCGGGCTGCATCCGCTCCCGGCTCCCGACTGTGACCGATCGATCACGACCGCTGCCACCTGGTGGGCAGTTGCGTTCCGGCCGCCTGCCCAGACTGCTACTCCAAGCCGCAAGGCAACGAAAAGGAGAAGGCAGTGGAAGCATCCGAGCCGCAGAAGGTCCCACTGCACGTCTCAACAACAACCGATGTGCCCCCGAGTGGCGAAGACAGGATGTTCGTCGAGGTACAGCGTGCGGATACGAAAGCAACTGCACTGAGTGGAGTAACCGGTGCCCTACTTGCGATCACGGCGGGGACGGCACTGTCCACACCGGTGAACTCGTCGCGCATGCTCAGCGCGGCTGTGGCGCTGGTGGGCGCCCTGCTCGGGGCAGCCCTGGTATCGGCACTGATGGCCCTGCGCCCCATCTTCCCGAAGGACGACGGGCTCGTTTGGCGTGAGGAGTTCGTCGGCGGACGTAGCGCAAGCAGGCACTCGTCGGCACACGTCCCGCGACGCCCGGCGAACTGCAACGAGTTACCGGAACGTGAGGCCGCTTTGACCACCCTCGCGCGCCGTAAGTTCCGGGCGATCAAGGTGGCCGTCGATCTCACCGTGGTGGCAATCAGTGTGGCTGGATTGGTCCTGTTGCTCACCTTCCTCGCGTCCTGAGAATCTCACCCTCTATGGGTTGGTCCCTACGTTTGGGGGGATATGTATCAGTCGCACATGGCAGTGATCGGCGAGAGCCTGTGGTCGCAGTTGCGTGCCCTCGCCCCCATGCGGGTGCGCCCGGCCCGCAGCGTCCTCCTGCGGCAGGGGGATCCTGGTACCCATGTGGTCTTGCTGGCTTCGGGGTCGACCCTCGTGACGCTGACGGGGCCGAATGGGGAACGGGCCTTGCTCGCGATACGCGGCCCTGGTGAGCTGCTCGGCGAACTGGCCGTCCTGGATGCGCAGCCCCGCTCGGCATCTGTGATCGCCGCGGAATCCTGCCACGTGCACCTCATTCCAGCTCCCGATTTCCTTTCATTCGTCGAGAGCAACGGCCTACTCAACCCGTTGCTACGCCACGCGATCGCGCGGGTCAGGGAGTCCGAGGCCGTCAGGCTCGAACTCGCCACCGCGTGTGTTCCGGTACGCCTGGCCGGTGCCCTTCGCCGGCTCGTGGATGCAGCTGCGCCGAATCAGCCAGCGGTCAGCGTCCGACTGACTCAGGAAGAGCTCTCCCAGATGATCGGTGCGTCCCGCAACGCCGTCGGTACGGCGATCAAGCCGTGGCGGGAAGAGGGTTGGCTGGAAACGGAGCCGGGCGGCGGACTACTGATCCACGACATCACATCGATCACGGCCCACGCCCGCAGCACGATGTGACGGGCCGCACCCAGGCGGTGCCCAGTAGTGGGCACCAGAGCGTGGCCGGGCCGATCAGCATGGGGCACTCGATTCCTCCGTCGTGACCGAAAGGTCGGTGACAGCGTGCCCCTTGCCTCGCCTTCGTCCGTCGACGTGCCACCGGAGCAGGCACTCCTGGCCGTGGATATGCAGGGCTACAGCCAGATTCCGGAAGCGAAGATGGCGCCCGTCCGTTCAGATCTGGATGACGTCCTCACCAATGTGCTGGCCCACGTTGGACTACAGGATCCACGAGACCGGCCCGGTGCATTCAAGGACACCGGAGATGGAGCCATCTTCGTCATGCCGGCCAAGGACATCGCACGGCTGGTCGACCCGCTGCTGGAACACCTGCACACAGCGCTCGTCCGGTACGACCGTGAGCGGCTCGCCAACGCACCAGCGATCCGACTTCGTGCCGCTGTGCACGTCGGCCCACTCGCCCTGCCCGACCATCGTGGCGATGCCATCAACGAGGTGTGCCGACTGCTCGACAGCCAGGTCGTGCGCGCGGGCCTCACCGTGGCCTGGGAACACCGAGGCGGCTTTCTGGCCACCGTTGTCTCAGAGGCGGCGTTCCGGCGGACCGTCCGCGCGGGACGCACGCCGGACCTCGACGAGGAACACTTTCTCCGCGCCACGGCGCGGGTGCACGGCAAGACATTCGAGGAGCCGTGCTGGCTGTTCGTACCCCAGATGCCCCCGCAAGCCCTCGCCCCCCTTATCAGCCCGGAGTCCCTCGGAGGCGGGGGTGGAACAACCGCGCCGACGTCTTCGGCCAGTCCGAGCAACCCGGCTGGCGCCGTCTTCCAGTTCAACGGCGAAATGACCGACACCACCGTGATCAACAAGGTCGGAACGATGCGCATCGACCGGCGCCGGATCTGACCGTGCCCGTGCCCTCGCACCGAGCCGCATCGAAAGGAACCAGAGAGCGCATGTCCGATGACCGTCCCCTTTTTCCGCCCCGCTCTCCCGACGAGCTCGAGTCTCCGTCGACGGGAGCGGATGGCATGGCTCCGCGTCCGCCGGACCCAAGCAGCAGCGCCCCTGGAAGCACGGAGACCCTTAGCGCCGGCCAGGCCGCCCCGGCAGCGTTCGTCGCGCCCCCCGTACCGGACGCCGGGCCGACGCCGATCACGGTGAACCGTCCGGAGTTTTTCGTCAACCACGCTGACAAGATCATCAACGAGACCCGCAAACCGGGCATCCTCGAAGGCTCCACGCTTTCTCGTCACCGGATCAAGCAGGAGCCGATCGCCCGCGAAGGCCAATGGGCAGAGACGTGGCAGCAGGCTCTGGATCCGGCGGGGTTACACCCGCGGAAGCACGTACTGATCATCGTCGCCCCGCGGTCGTACGGATCGACCACCCTGGCCCTGCACCTCCTCGCCGAGCACACGGGCGAGGAGACCGACATCGTGAAACTGGACGCGGACTGGCAGACACCCAAAGTGGGCTGGCTTCCCGCCGAGGAGCGCCACGCCTACCAGGTCGACCTCAAGGACCCTGAGCACGACCGGATCACGGCCGATTTCCTCACCATGCTGGAAGAGCATGCCGGACTTCTGGAAAAGCTGGGCTGCTACCTCGTCCTGAATGTGGCCAAGGACCTGTGGACTGACCACTACGTCTCGGTCCAGTCAGGCATTCACGTCGTCCACCTCAACGAGCCGCCCCTGGCCCAGAGTGTCGTGGAGGCCCGGCTGAGGGCTCGCAAGGCCCCCGGTCTGGTTGCCTACCTTCACTCCGTCGACAAGACCAAGGCTTCGCTAAACCGTCTCGACGCCGTGGAAGCGGCCCGCACGGCGGACTCGATCATGCTTGCGTGGCAGGAACACGAACGGCTGACCGATTCCTCGCTCCCCATGGACGTCCCGGCATCGTGGTCCGCGCTCGATGCCGGACTGGCCGAACGGATCACGTCCGCCCTGTCCGACTGGCGGGACAAACTCGACATCCTGTTCGGAGAGACGGTCTCCGTGCATGGAGGCAAGGACAAGTCGCTGCCACTGGAGGACCGCTGCCTTCTCCTAGCCCTCGCCGTGCGCCAATCCGCTCCGATGCCCGAAGTGGCCGAGGCCGCCCGGGACCTGCAGCAAATCATCAGCGTCGACGCGGCCGGCGGGAGCGGCTTCGCCTCGACGGCAAGTGCAGCATTCGCCGGCCGTGGGCTGCGCCGCCGTGTCGTCGATGCCGGCGCCGGAGTTGGCAGCCACGACGAAGTCGTCTTCGACCAACCCGGCTACGGCAGGGCCGTCCTGACCTACGTCTGGGACAACTACGAGGTCATGCGCGAGCCCTTGCTGAAGTGGCTCACGTCCGGGGACGGCAGCGACACGAATGAGCACGTCGTGGATGCCATCGCCGCTCTGACCCTGCGGCACGGAAACATCGGCCATCTCGTCCAACTCGGATCCCCTACCTACCCGGTGAAGAAGGAACTCCTCAGCGCACTCCTGGTCCAGGCCGTCCAAGACGAGCACGTCGGCCGCCAGGTATGGAGCATTCTGTACAGCTGGGCATCGGTCAAGGAACGCGCGACCACCGTGGTGACCACCTGCCGACAGGTCCTGAGCACCCCAGATGTCACCACTTCTCAGGCCAGGATGGCCATGGTCCGCCTACGGCGAGCCGCCAACAGCGGGCACGAATCAGCCTGGTCTGAGGTCCTCAAAGCCTTCGCCGAGCAGGCGCAGCGCCCCGCCGGGGTGACCCGGCTTATCACCGAAGTACGCGCATGGCAGCAGTCAGGTCGGTCCCGCGGTGCCGGCTCTGCGGCCTTCCTGGCCCTAATGTCCGTACCGGGCACCACCACCCCGTGGCTGCTGTCCGATGAAGTCCCTTCCGAGGTGGACGTGAAGCGGGCACTGCAGGACCTGTTGGGCGACATCGTCACGGCACCGGACGCCATCAACCACCTCACCACATGGATCAGGCAGTCGGCGACCGACCCCGACACCTACGCCCGCGTCCGCGACGGGTTGCTCCCCGTCCTGCGCGGCCAAAAGATCTTCAAGGCTTCCGTGAGCCTGATGCAGGCACTTGAGCATGTCTCGGTCGACGGGGACACGAACGCGGCCAACGACTTCTGGGACCGTCTCGTAGACCCGCGTGTCCGCACGGTGATTCAGCTCAACAGGGATCCGGCGTGAGGTGGTTCTGGCAGCGCCGGGCCCGTACGATCCACTGCACCCAGCCACGGATGCTCCGCTGCGCGACCCCCGGTATCCATTTCGAGGCCACGTTCACGATCGAGTGGCGCCCCGCGCTACGGACCCGGTCCAATCTCGAAGATCTCGTACTCAGCCGGACCCTGGCGCGGGCTGGCGAGGTCACGCAGCTCTTCCCAGCCGTCGAGGTGCGCACCGCCCAGGACACCATCAACGCCGAGCTCGGCGGCCCGGAGCATACCCGCGCCACCGGGTACCGGTGCCTGGCTGCCCGTGTGGAACTGGCGCTTTCGGAGAGCGCACGGGAGGACCTTGCTCAGCAGCAGTCTGACGAGGCACGGGTACGGCGGCTGCGGTTCCTGCGCACGAACCTGTACGAACAACCCGACCTTTTCGTGCTGGACCGGATCGAGAAGCAAGGCGATTGGCCGGGCGCTCAGCAGGTTGCCGAATGGCAGCGCCTGGCACGGTGGATGGTCGCGGCTGACGAATGGTGGCAGCCCATGCTCGACCAGTGGGAAAAGGTCGGCCAAGGCTTCAACGACATTGAGCTACAGAACCGGGCCATGCTCGCGCTCTGCGACGCGCTCCAGAAGCTGAAGGGCGATGACTCTCCGGACGACTCCTCCGTCCCTTCTAGTGCTGCGGAAGGGCGGCGCAAGGAATGAGCCCCACGTTGTGGCGGATCGTCCTGGACCCCGTCTCTTCCTGGCGTGCGCTTCGCCTGCGACGCGAGGCGGGCAGCCAATTGTCGTTCGATGCAGCCTGGCGGAAGGCACGGATGCTGGCTGCGCCAGACGAAATGGTCTACCGGCTGCACGGCCACCAGTTCCCCATCGAGGACGAGGGAGGTCCTGCACAACCCGACGCAAAGACGTACCGCCTTCCGTAAGCACCTGTTCATCATTGGGCAGGATCTCTGCTTGACCAGGCACAACGAGCACGGCAGGTAGCGGATCCGGCCGTGAGAAGGAGCGCAGAAAGCATCGCTCACCGACAGCGGGGTCTACGTGTGGGGTGCGGACGTAATGCCCACACCTCACCGATGGCCTCGCCCACGCCCCAACGCAGGAGAGGCCGAGGAGCCTCGACAGGGTTACCGGTTCAAGTAGTTGTCAGTGGACTCCGGCGCGGGACGGCGGCCAACCGCCTCACACCGCGCTGCCACTCTCATCCCTCGCACGCGTCTCAAGTGCTACTTCAATGGCCGATACCGCTTCGGTCAGACTTCGGAAGACCTGGGCGCTTCGCTCAAGCCGCTTGGCCCCACGCGCCAGCGGTTCACGCATCTGCCGCTCGCATACGACGAAGTCCGAGTAGCCTGCGGCACAGGAGAGATAGACCATGTCGATCACATCGTTGGGTTTCCATGTAGTGCCACGGTTGAGGTGGCGCTCATGGAGCATCTCTCGGAAGAGGCCCAAGGCCGGAAGCGAGCTCAATTTTTGAACGGACTGAGAGCCCGTGCCCCATGCCTTCAGTTGCTCCGGTGTCAACCCTGCGGCAAAGGATTCCTCCGCCACCTTGTTCTGCAGGTCGCTGAGAAGCCATGCGTCGATCGCCTTACGCTTCTGCTGAGCATCGCCGCCGTGAGCGTCCAGCCAGTCACTGAAGTTCTGGTTCGCCTCTGTCCAACCGACCTCAGGGCCACGTTCCCCTCCTTCAGAGTCCAGCATCGTGTCGATGAGACTCAAGGCGGAAACCAGCGCCTCGTGTTGGAATGCTGCCTGAGGTGGAAAGTCTGCCGGAGCCGGAGGCGCGACAACGCCTCTCGAGGCGGAATGGAGTGTATTCGGCTCCAGCGTGACGACCGGCGCCACGATCTCAGATTGTCCGATCTCAGCACGGAACATCAGGCGGAGTTCGTCCCTCCACACCTGCAGGGGGTCTCGCAGCTGCCACCCCCTGCTGAACTGCAGTATGGACAGGCCAAGTCGGTAGCGCCCCTCCGCATTCGACCATTTGGTCGTCTCGTAATAGTGACCCGCTGAAGCAGGAAGGATGATCTTTCGTTCTGCCGACCACTGCACAAGTCGAAGAGCTGCGGCTCGGTCATCAGATGTACCGCTCTGCCGCCCACTCATCGCGTCACTCACAAGGCGCCATTTGTTCTGATCCAGATAGATAACCAGCCGACCGGCCAGCTGGTCGCTGCGGTCAAAACAGGGAAGCTCAAACACGATACTGTCGCCCTTGAGTGTCTCCACAACCAAGCCTTCAAGGCTCGGCGGATAGGAGACCCGCCTCAGCAGACTTGTAGGTTCGAATAGCGGGCTACGGAGCGGCAAACGCGCCTCCTTTCCATCAGATCGAACCAGTACGAAGGTGTCGGAACCCCGATCGACCGAGATCATCACGACAGAAAGATCATCTTCGTTCTCCATCAGACCATGATGCACATCGCACCGGCTCTGACGAAGTGCCAGCCCGGTGAGAGGCCCCGACACCTCACTCACGCAAAGGCCCCCTGTCCAAAAGCCGATTGCCAGGCTGCTGCCCAGGTTGGACAGCTCGATGCCCCAGTCCCAGCTACCCGCGGTCACCCCGAAGGCAACCGCTAGCAGGATGCCCGACTTGCTCTTGGTAACGACGAACTCGTTGCGATCTCTCTCGCCCGCTTCTGCCGACGGAGCTCTGGCGCAGGACACTATTGATCCGAAACGGTTTGGGTTCTGGGATGTTGGTGATGTGTGATCAATCTGGTGGGGGACGCGCGGCATCTGTCGCCGTCGGCGCAGGAGGCCCTTCGGTTGCGGGCGGTAGCCGCGTTGGCGGCGGGGCGGGACCGTGAGGATGTGGCGGAGCTCCTCAGGGTGTTGCTGGAGGCAGTGGACGTCTGGTGGGCGAAGTGGCTGGCCGGCTGCCGTGAGGCGCTGGTCATGCGGCCGAGGGGCAAGCCGGACGGGGTGCACCAGGTGCTGGACGAGGCCGAGCGGGCCGTCCTGGATCATCGGCCCTGTGTCGTGGGGCTGAGCAGTCACTTGTGGAGGCGGCGGCTGGTGGGCGAGCTGATCGCGAAGCTGTACCGGGTGCGGCTGGCCGAGCCGGGGGCGGGCAAGTACCTCAAGCGGTGGAGACTGTCGTTCCAGCGGCCGAACAAGCGGGCCGTCGAGCAGGACCCGCAGGCTGTCCAGCGCTGGCAT
Source organism: Streptomyces rectiviolaceus (assembly GCF_039533825.1). Classification (NCBI taxonomy): domain Bacteria; kingdom Bacillati; phylum Actinomycetota; class Actinomycetes; order Kitasatosporales; family Streptomycetaceae; genus Streptomyces; species Streptomyces rectiviolaceus. The sequence continues at coordinate 65,277 of NZ_BAAAUG010000091.1, read as the reverse complement.
GAGGAAACCTGGCCGAAGGCCCGTACGCGGGCGAAGAAGGACGGCGGCGAGATCCTCTTCGCCGACCAGGTCACTGTCCGCTCCGACCAGATCGCCGGCCTCACCTGGGGCGAGGAGGACAGGACACCCGTGCTGCGGCGGAACGGAAACCGGTTCTCGGCGAACGCCATGTCGGCGATCAGCACCAAGGACCGGATGCACTTCATGGTCTTCACGGAGAGCTTCACCGCCGAGGTGATGTGCCGCTTCCCCACCGCTCCAAGAAGGTTCGCGACTGGCACACCGCCCACCCCGACGAGGTTGAGCTGCACTTTCTGCCGCCGTACTCGCCCGAGCTCAACCTTGATGAACTGGTCAATGTAGGGAACGCCGACATGGCCGTTCTGCGCCGACTTGCTGCTACTCCGACGGACAACTCCCGTGGTATCTCATCGCCCACAGGACTGGCGAATCACCCTCCAAACCCACAGAACTAACGAAAGGTCAGTAAGACGAGTCTCGCGTCTTGAGGTGTGGTGTCGGGCGGGGGTGGTTACGTCTGCATTTGCCTGCATGTGCAGCGATCGCTGTATCGCAGTCGAGGCAGGTCCACTGTTGCGCAGGTCTGGCCAGGGCCTGCTCGAGCAATGGCAGATCGGCGGGAGAGATGTCGTGCAGGAAGCGGGTGGCCTGTGCACGGACGAGAAGGTCAGGGTCGGCGAGCAGTGGCTGGGCGTCGCGGTGGCGCAGGCTGCGTGCGTACGCGGTTGCCCGAGCTTGGGCGGCTCCAGCCCGGACGACGGCGTCATCAGCGGATAGACCGAGTTCGGGCCAGCGGCGCGCGAGGAACCTGGCCGTCTGCATACGGGTCCGCGCGTTCAGGGCGGGTAGTTCCGCGTTCACGCAGTCGGCTAGCCGACTGTTCGTGTTCGGGGATTCGTCTGCCAGGGCGAGGGTGAGGGCGACGAGCCAGGCATTGCCGTGCTGCAAGGCCTGGACGACGATGTCGTCGTCTAGTGCGAAGGTGGTGGGCGTTGTTACGGGCGTGCGGGTGCTGGGCACGTAGAGAAGGCCCCAGTCGGGCCGCTTGGGGTGTTCCTGCCTCAGGCTGCGCAGTTGGGTGCTGATGAGGGTGCCGTCGTGGCCGCAGGCGTCGAGGGCGAGCCGGAGGATGCGCCGGGTCAGCTCCGGTTGTTGCCGTGCTGCCGTGGGTGGGGTCATCGCCGCGAAGCCGCCGATAGCCAATGTGTCGATGAACGCGGCTGCCTCATCCAGGTGCCAGGTCTGGCTCGGCGTGAGCTCGACGGAGGCGTCGTCGAGCTCCGCCAGTAGTTCAAAGAGTGCTGGGATGCTCTTGGCTGACTGCGCGAGCCAGGCCAAGGCCTCTGATGTGCCGCCCAGTTTCCGAATGGCCTTGAGGGTGAGGGTATGGCCCTGTCGTGGAAGTTCGACCTCAAGCCACTCCAGAGTGTCCAAAGTGATCGATGAGCAGACGTCTGTCACGGCAGAGGCCGCCTCTGGCCGACGCGGCAGAAGGTGCGTGACGACGGCGCGTACGAGGTCATCGGAACCGTAGACGCGTCCTGGATCTTCCTCGGCATCATCTTCTGCAAGCGTTTCGAGGGCTTCCTGCAGCACTGCGAGCTCGCTATCCGTCAGTTCCGTGCCGCGTCGGCCAGCCTGCTGCTGCACCCGCAGCGCGGCGATGACCGGCTTCAACCGGGGACTCGTGGCGGCTGCCGCGGTGATCAACTGATCGGTCTGCGCCGCGTCGAGGTCTTCGCTCGCGAGGCGGACGATGAGCTCGGCGCGGGGAGAGCGTCCCGTGTTGAGATCGATGGCTACGTGCGGCGGGGCTGGCGGATAGCTCTCGGGAGTGCTTTCAACACGGTCCAATTGAGCTTGCCGGTAGGCGTGAAGAGACATCTCCTCGAAGACGGCTCCGTCCCGCATGGCGGCGTGAACCAGGTCCAGCAGTTCACCGCCGCTGTCCAGAGCGCGAGCGATGAGGGCGCGGGCGGCTAAGGGTGACAGGCTCGCGGCAAGCCGTGCGGACTCCGGACGTTGGACTATGACCTCGTTCATCCACGTCGTGAGGGCCGAGGGATTTCTGACCGCCCAGCGGGCTTCGCCGATCTCGGCGAACAAACGAGTGCGGGCGGTGAGGTTGCCCTGTGGCGCATCGGAGAGGAACACGCCCGCCGTGGCGTCCCAGTGCTCCAGAATGTGCCGTGCCGATGCGGCCGCTGTGCCGGCCGACTTGCCCCAGTGCTGCTGCAGGCGGCTGCTGACCGCCTCGTGAGCGCGGTGCCACGGGGTGCTGCCGTCGGCGGCGACGAGGCGGGCGATGTCGTCGAAGCAGTCGATGAGGACGTCGGCTGCCGCCTCGGGGCCCGTGTCCGGCACCGCTGGCCCGGCACGGCGCATCTCCCACAAACGGACGCTACTGTCGATCACTTCTTTGAGCAGGGCGGCTCGGCCTGAAGGGATACCGGGTGCTGGCTGCTGGGCGATGAGCAGCACCATCAAGGTGGCCAGTAGGGGCACGCGCCACAGGTCGGGCTCAGCGCGGCGGGAATGGGCGACGCGCGCGCTGCGCTCCGCCCTCCATGCGGTTTTGCGCGCTTGTCCGCCGAGTCGCTCGGCCACAACGCTTAGTAGCTGATCAGACGTGTCCTCCAGGTGACGGGGGGCTTGCAGTTCGTAGACGGGCAGTTGTAGCAACGCAGCCGACCGGAGGCAGGAATGCCGGGAGGTGACGAGTACGTCAAGGTTCTCGGGCAGGCAGCCGAGAAAGCTGGCCACTGCCTCCACAACAGCATCTTGGCGGTCGAGGGACTCGTCGAGGGCATCGAGCACGAGGAGGGCATGGCCCTGCTCGATGCGTGCCTGCAGCGCCTCCTTCAGCAGTGGCTGCGCGTCGCCCACCGCTGCCCTGACGACGTCACGGGCGTCGATCCGGTACGGCCCGGCGGCGGGCAGCAGGGGGATGAGGTCACGCAGGCGCAGCCATACCGGGACGGGTGCTCGGTCGTTGGCCGCCCAGCGTGCCGCGATCGAACGGGATGCCACCGTCTTGCCTGCTCCCGGCCGTCCCACCAGGAAGAGGCGGCCCTGTCGGCGTACCGTGTCGACCAGTATGTCGCGTCCGGCCTTCTGGCCGGGTGCTGTCGCGCGGAGATTCCTGGTCATGCCGGGTACAGCCATTGAGGTCAGCCCGAGCCCAAGGTCAGCCAGGGGAAGGACGTCCTGCCTCTCGGACCACTCCTCGCGGTAGCGGCGGACAGCTTGATCCAGTGCCTCCAGGCGGGCCGCTGGGGTGCCTGCAGCATCAGCGATGAGGGGCAATTGTGCGGCGGTGATCCAGCTTCGCCAGACGGCCAGCTCTGAAGTGGTGCGCTGCTCGGCCTGCGCGCGTGCGGCCGCGCGCAGGGCACGGAAGGCGGCCTGCCCGTGCCCCGCTGGGACGACGGCAGCGTTCAGGCAGGCACTGCCCAGTGCCTCTTGCGGGCCGTTGTCGCGGGCGTCCAGGCTGCGGATCGTCGCCGCGTCGAGCAGTCGCTCCGTGGCCGGGCCGTCGAGGCCATACGTTGCAGCCAGTCGCCGTAGCTGGTCGACGTACTGAGCTGCCGAAGCTGTCAGGGAAGCGCCGCTACGGCGGGTGTCCAGGGCGTCGGCCAGGTTCTCGAAGGTCGTGGTGGTCCTGGCGACGACAAACAGCAGCTCGTCCCCCTGTCGGCACTCGCCGGAGATGACGGAGCGGCACCACTGGTCGACGGTGTCCTCGAAGGCCTTCCTGCTGGCGGTCAGTTTGGCTTGCATGAAGGCGCGGGCGCCATCGAAGAGTTCGACAACGACGTCGTCAACGTGCAGGTCCGCCTCCATTCGGAGCAGGACAGGGCGCGCTTCTGAGCGCAGCCAGGGAACCGGCTCCCCCAGCAGCCCATAGGTGGCGAGCAGCGCCGCCACACCGGCACGGTGGTTAGCACCCGCCTCGTTGCTCGCCCCACCGAGCGCGCCTCGCTTTGCCGTCTGCATGAACCTCTCCCCCGCACGGAATCGGACCCGTCTCCGGGGTGTTGGTGAAGCGCCAGGGCATCCTTTCCTCTCATGCTATGCCGCCAGAGTGCCGCTGGTCAGGGGCGGCGACAGAACCGACAGGGAGGTACTGCGCCCTTCGGATCGAGGGCTGAGCAGCGACGTAGGCGGATGGGCGCTGCAACGCACGACCCACCTGGCCGCACCAAAACCGATACTCACGGCGCCCGCGCAAGAGGTTCGCCACTTGCGTCTCATCGACACCGACGCCAGCCACGCCTCACCCTGACCAGCGAACCCGGCCTCGGTTGGCCCGTAAATCCTGTGCCGCGTGGTGGGGCGGACGAGCCTCTAGTAGCAGCACAGCCGCGGGCGAGCTGTCGAGCCACGTAGCGAACCTTCCGAGCGGGGGCCGGGCGCCTACGCCAAGGCCCCGCCGCGGCGGTCACCGGGTCAGCAAACCGGGCCATCTCCGCGTCCATTGCTGACCATTTGCTGACCTGAACGCCCAATCGTTCCTCTGACCTGCACGAACACTCAAATGCTAGATATTGGACTTGGAGGGGCGCGCGAGGAGCACTGACGGCGCCTTTCGTGACCGCTGGGAAAACAGGGGCGGGGGTTGCTCGGAAAGAGGCCGCAATAGCCAATTTCGCAGAGCTCGCCTACGTTCCGGCTCCGTTTCGGGCGGACGGGTGGATCGACTGCCTAGCAGCCTTCCGCACCGATGGCCTCCAGACCGGTCTCGGCATAGGTCACCGCGTCCTTGGAGTCCACCGCGATGGCGGCCCAGCCGTGCTGGATGTATGCGGAGAACAGCCTCCGGACAAGTCGTTCCCTTGTCTTGTCGGAGAAGCTCTTCTCGTGTGTTGGAACGGCTTCAACTCTTCCGGTCCCGGATCCTTGAGGGTCGGCATATCGGGCAATCGATGCAACGGATCAACGGACTGCTCATACCGGCGTGTCCAGGCCAGCCATCGGCGCGCTGAGCGGAGTTGAAGCTCCTCAATGTCGGTTTCCTCCGCGATTCGGTGTTCCAAGTCATCGCAGTACGCGCGGAGCGCAGTCGTCTCCCTGGCTCGCGACTCAGCCTTCTCGCACAGTCCCTCTTCCACAACCCGGGGCTCAATCTCCTTCAGCACCGCGTCGAGGACGTCTTCCGATACCCGTCGCTGATGACCACGTCGACCTCACCGACGCACCAGGAGCAGCCTGGCCTATCCCGGAACTCGTGTCCCCTGCCGCACGGCTTCGGCGACCAGGCCCTGAAGCAGCAGGAGCCCCCGGCTGGCTGGCTGCGGCCCCATCGCAGGCACGAGAACCTGTTCCTGCTGGCCGAGGCTTCCTGTCCACGGCCACCCGATGAACGCGATGACTGCCTCTCAGGCGTTCTCGTCATGGATCCGTGCGCCCAGATCCTCCGCCCACTCCAGCGCCCACGCCTTGAGTTCTTCGATCTGCCGGGTGGTGAGCCCATACGCGGTGTAGTCCTCATCCTCGTACCAGTCCGCGCCGATGAGCCGGTCCCGGAGGTCTTCGAGGCTGAACTCGTCGTGGGCGCGACGGCGGCCCAGGGATTCGAGGTCGGCGGCGGAGCGGTGACGGGAGGCAGCCTGGACGTCGATGAGGTCGCGGACGGTGCCGCGGTCGGCGAGGGCACGGACCTTGGTGCCGATCACGTCGTCGAGGGAAAGAACAGGGCCGTAGGGGGTCTGGGCAGGCGGAGCCCAGAACGCCTCTTTGAGGACGTCGACCTCGCACTCCTCGCCGGTGTCCGGATCGGTGACGAGGAACCGGCCACTGAGCGGATCGGTCTGGACGTGCGTGGTCTGCCATCCGCGCGCGCTGAGGCCTGCTGTGAGTGAGGCGACGATCTCCTGCATCGGAGCGGGGTTTTCCGTGGCCACGTCGAGGTCGCGGCTGAAGCGTTCGACCAGGCCGTGGGCCTGCACGGCGTATCCGCCGGTGAGGACCAGAGGGTAGGGGGAACCGAGGTCGACGATGTCGGCGAGGAGACGCTCGTGGAGCGGAGTGAGCTTCACGCGGCGGTCGTGTCGGCCGGAGCGGTGCGGAGCAACTCGGGGAAGGCATCTTCCCAGACTTCGCGGATGTAGGGACTGATCAAGCGCCGCAGCACGGGCCACTGCTCGGTGAGCAGTCGGTGGTGCAGGAGGGTCGCAAGGTCCTCCTGCAGACCTTCGGCGAGGACGGTCCGGTAGAACGTCATACGGGATTTTGGACGGTCCAGGCTGTAGCTCGTCCGCCCGGACCAGACGATGTGGAGCGGCAGGTCCACGTCGCCCTCGACAGGGCCGGCCAGCTCCTGCAATCGCTCGGGCAGTCGGCTGCGGTAGCGGTCCCGCAGCACCTCGGCGCGGGGGGCGGTGGTCGTGTCCATGCGTCCAGTATCGCTGCTGGGAGGCAACGGCATGGTGGATACGGGGCTCCTCTGTTGTACGTGCGGGTCGGGCGCCGCCCGCCCCTCCCTCGGACGTCTCACCCCGTGGACGCCTAGCGGAACATGACCTACCCCGCAGCCCCCGGTGGCGCGGCCAACCGGCCGCCCTGCCGATCCAGGGCCAGCTCCACTCGCGGCGGCCACCAGGTCAGCAAGCTGGGACGCTCACCCGCGCACTGCTGACCATTTGCTGACCTGAGCGAACCGATCAGGCGCCTGACCTGCGCAAACACCCAGATGTTAGATCTTGGACTTGAATAGAGTACGCAGCATTTTGGACTCCTGGAAGATGGCTCCCCGCCAGCTTTCTGCAGGTCAGGGGCATCGTTCAGTGTACATGGGTATGCCTTCAACTCGTAGACCCTGCACAACATCGTGCGCCGTGGCGAGCGGGCTTCTCACCTGCGCGATCTGCGCGAAACAAGCCGCCGCGAAGCCGTCGACCAGAGGCATGTACGCCAGGCCGTCCCGGCCTAATGCTGACTGAATGCTGACTTACCTGATGATTTATCAGGTAAGTCGCGAGGTCAAGGTCAAGTGGCATTGGGGTAAGCAGCGGTGAGGCAGAGGAAGAGGGCCGACCAGCACGCTCCTTCAGCACACGACCAAGCGCTTCCGTGTCACTTCGCCTCCTCGCCATGCCGAAGACGCATGAAGAAGTCTCGGATGACGACGGTTGCAGGCGCCCGTTCGGCCAGGACTTCCAGCAGATCGGGGCGGATCACGACGGCACAGTCGGTCATTCGCGGTCAGGCGAGGTGGTATGAGCTCCTCTCGTACTCGGTGCGCCAACAGATAAGCCCGAGGGCCAGCCCGTGGTCGTCCTCTGGGGTCAGGGGACCCCGGGCCGCAGGTGCAGCGCGGCAGGGAGCCACCAGCCTGGCGTGAGCGTGAGATCGGGTAGTCCCAGACCATGAGCGGCATCCCCGGCCGCAACCATGTCGCGGTCGACACCGAGCAGCGGGAGGCTGACCTGTGGAAAACCCAGAGGTAGCTGCGCCGGCCCTTCGGAGCGGGAACGTCGCAGAAGAGCGTCTCCCCGCATGGTCCCGAACCATACTGCCAATTGCCCAAAATCAGCCTCCGCAGATGCAGATGAGCTCCTCACCCAGTGGCCGCACCAGCGTCAGCAGGCCAGCCCCAATATGACCCTTCGCCAAGACCGATACGCCGGAGCCGGCCGTCTCAGGCGCCACGTCCCTCAGATGGCATCAAAAACCACCCGGATCAGCATGGTGGGGCACAGGTCGTCTCCGCCAACTCGCTGTTCGGCTCTGCGACCTTTTCGATCGCTCCTCACAGGGCTGGCAGAAGCCCTCGCCCATTGAGCACGTCATGTATGAGCATCCGGATTGACCCTTTGTCGGCGACGACAAGCGAGGCGACGCTCGCGGTTCTCACTCTCACCTTGGGCGAATGACCACTCGCTTGGGGCTACGACTGGTGGATTCCCTGAAGCGGGACAGCGGGACACACAGGAAGGCAGACCATGGTGGGCACCGTTGCAGCAGCGCAGGGGGACGCAGCGACTGCGGAGTCAAACTTCCACTTCGGTGGCGTGCCGCCACAGCAAGGCTCAACGCCGACTTCCTCAGCGCCGACGACCCTGGGCTGTGATGACGACACCCACATCGCCCCGTACAGGCGTCTGGCTGATGGGTGCCCGTAGATGGGTCGCGGCCGCGGTGGTCACCGCGGCCGCGACCATCACAGACAGGTTGCGCCCCGTCGGGACGCGCACTATCCGGCCGCGTCGAGCGCCAAGCACTCCTCGAGCCGTAGGGCGCCTCATCGGGGTGGAGGTCGATGCGTGCTCGCCCTCAGGTTGCGTCGAAGGTGAGGGTGCCGTTGGCTGTGCGGGTCAGGTGCCAAGCGCGTCACCTGGTGCGCGGTGTGTCACCCCTCGGTGTCCCACCGCAGATCGTCGTCTTCGACGATCCGCTCGTATCCATCGAGGGTGACATTGTCTTCCAGAGCGTCCGCGACGGCTTCCAGTAGTTCTGCGAGCGACGTCCAGATGCGCCCCGGCGGGAACTCGATCTGGCCAATTTCATCCCGTTTGCCCACCCGCCCTTGTTGCACGCCGGGTTGGGCATCAAGGACGAGATAGCCGCCCCCGTCGTCGCTGGCGCAGGGCACCCATCCCGGGTGCCAGCGTGCGTACTGGCCATCGATTTCGAGCGGGATGTCATTTGCGAGGTACTCCGCCTTTGTCTCGTCCTCGATTTCGGCCTGCAGCCGCTGATGTTCGACGATCGCCTCTGTACTCAACAGCGTGTACACCGGGGGAAGGCGCAACTGGGCGCTGCCATCGTGACAGAGCAGGGACTCGGTCAACTGCTCAGGAAAGCTGAGCCCAAGGCGCTTCTCTGCTGCAAGGATTTCCGCGTGGGTGGCGGGTGGCGGCAGGGCCTCGTACGTGCCTGGCACGCAGTCGCGGAGCCAGGAGTCGATGCGCTGCCAGGAGTGGCTAACGGGTTCGGGTGCCATGCGGTCTCCGTTGGAACTCGCGAGTCGACGGTGGTGCCTCACATGATGGCTGAGGCACCACCGAGTGTCATGGCTACTGGAGCTTGAACTGCCTACTCATGCGCGAGGCACCGGATGCTGGCACCAGCCGGAATGACACGAACCGTGGCTTGTAGATGCTCGTATCGCGGAATAGTGCGCCTTCCGAGGTCCACCGGTTGTCGAAGCTGTTCACGTTGTAGGACATCGTCCAGCGGTCCCCAGATTGCAAAGTGGGGTGGGCGTGAGCGTTGTAGGCGAAGATCTTTGGGTCTCTATAACTCCCATACGGGCCAGTTTCAGGCATTCGGTAGACCTCGTCGTGACCTACCCAGGAGCCGAATACACCGTATGGATCACATCCCGACCAGATGCGGACCTTGTTGCTGAACGCCTGTGTGCTGTCCTGACTGATCACGACGAACTGCCCGTTCCATGGTGTGACGCTGTACTCGTTCGCAATCCCCTCGAGGTACTCGTTCCCCTCCTTCTCTCCTTGCATCCAATTATTGTCCCCAGTTGCGCTCGAATTGAAGAACTGCCAATCGTCCACCTTTGACAAGTCGCTTCCCTTGACACGAGCTATCCGCATCTTCTTGTTCGTTTTGTCGTTGCTGACGCCGTAGATGTAGCTGTAGCCGTCACCGCTACGCGAGGCTGGCATCAGGGCCGAGCCCCATGCCACGCCCGTCTCCGACGGCAGTGGGTCAATCCACTTGGGTTTGGTCAGGTTATCCAGGGCGAATGTGGCGACAACGTTCCTGACGAACTCGAACGGCATGGCACTGCCGTCGTTGGTCCCCCTGTACTCCTGGAACATGATTTGAAGGTGTTGAACGCCATCGATGGTGGAAATCATGCCGTCTCCGAGCCAGAACCATCGATTATCGATTACCGGCGGCATGAATCCTGTCGGGTTTGTTTTTGATCCACCTGTGATGGTTTCCAGTGAGTCGCCGTTCTGCGCTACGAAAGAGCTGTTGATGAACTTCGCCGTGGTCGGCCGGGTGCCGTTATTCTCGGGACCGAGGAAGGTGTCAGAGAATAGGAAGAGGCGGCGGCCGTCGGGGAGCTTGAAAGAGTAGGTGGAGTCTCCTCCGGTCCAACCGTCAGAGGTGCTCTTGGCGTAGTTGTAGAGCAGCTGCTCCGGCGCGGCATGCTCTTGGACTTCCTTTACCTCGGGTACGTCACTATTGGGGCATTGACGATAGGAGACTTTCGCGGCGACACCACTGGGTGCCGTTGGCCCCTTATACTTACTGCCATCGTCGTTACGGAGATCGACGTAAAATCGATCGTTATTAGCGTCGGCGTACAGTATCCTCTGCGCCTTGTAGAATACCTCGAGCCTGCTGCCGGCCTTCTGATTATGCTTCTTATTGAGTGGCTTTACTGCGTAGTGGGATGTGCCAGTTCCGCCAGTCTTGGCCCCTTGCCTAGTGGACTGGAATGGGTACTCATCGCAGTCTAGGGTTTGACCCTTCGTATATCCGTCTCCAAAGTATTTCTTACAAGTATTTACTGCATGGGTGTGATTCTTCTCTTTTTCGGCACTAGGCAGGCGGACCAAGGGGAATCCGCTGCCGACCTCACCCGGTATGGACTTGCTTGACTCAGAAACTGGGAAGGTTTTATCGGGGGTGTTCAGTGCAGACCAGATGAGATCTGCTGAATCCTGGACCTCGTTGTCGACGGTCAGACTGAACTTCTCGATCACTTTATCGAAGACGCAGCCATGCGCCGAGCCGATGTAGGTCGCGGAGTCACACCTGAGGCTTGCGCCATCATAGGTGTTCGAGTCGACTCTGTCCGACGTCACCGTCGCCTTGAAATTGTGTTCGTGGTAAGCGATCTTGTCGCCGGTCAACGATCCCGCATCCGACGTGAAGTCGAATATCGCTGACTGTAGTCCGACGCCGTTAACCCAGTCACTCAGTGTCCGGGTTATCCCATTACGGCCGTCCGGAATGCAAGAGCTTCCCGAGGTGTGGGTTTGACAGGATGCCTGGATGCCCAGTTTATCGGAAAGATTGGGCACGCCGTCTATCTTCGGCTTGTCTGCCATGAACATTACACTCGTCGACCGGTCAGAGGCGGCGGCGCCTTTGTGTCCCATCCCCATGAAGGTAAAACGAAAGGTGACCGTACCTTGGGGTACGCAGCCTGGGCTACATTTGAAGCTCACCACTGGCTGGTTAAACATCTGGCACCAGGACCAGTGGTCCAAAACGACGCTTTGTTTCCCATCGTATGGAGCATCCCAGCAGAACGACATGTTGTCTGGAGGCTCGGATGTCGCTCCCCGAGTTCTGAACTCATCTGATTTCCGCGAAAGTTTAGCGACATAGCTGACGCGTGCCTGAGCTTGCTTCTTTGATTCATTTGGTGCGGGATTACGCAAGGCATCCCCTGGTGAACCGCTAGTGGGGTAGGGGGCTCCCATCTCAGTGACGTAAGCGGGGTCCGCAGCACTGCCCCGCGGGGCAGGAGGGGCCTTGGTCAGGGTGTTAGATGGCGGCGCCGCGGGGCCCTTCTCCTCAGTAGTGTCTCCCGAGCGAGTCTGCTCGGGTGATTCCTTCGACTTGCGAGGGTGTTCCGCCCCTGTCGGTGAAGCCGACACTCCAATGGGGCTACTAGCGGAGGGCTCTGCAGCAGCTTGTGCTGCTGCGGTGGACGGGGCGACAAGCAAGATGCAGATTGCCGCAACCAATATCGCTCGGAGCTGTCTCAACCCTGATTTTCCTTCTCGTTAGACATACTTGAGTAGACTGACGGTGAATCAGCGCAGCAGCTAAATGCGAGGGCACCAAGTTATCCAGGCGCGCCATGGCGCAACTGTGCGATCTCTGTACATGGGATGTCCGGATCGGACGTAGAGAAATCAAGGGCATCGGCGACAGGAAAGTGTCCAGCGGAATCTGACTCAAGCAGCATGCCGCTTAAGTGAAAAACGCTTCAAGCCTCAAGCTCTCATGCGTGGACGCCGTGCTTCTGACACGCCTAACTTGCTGCCCCAGGCGAGGCAAGACCTCAAGATGCCCCCTCTTAACGGAACTCATTGCTCCGATTGCGCACAGCGGTCGTAAGACGCAGACGCGCTAGCGCCCGTGGATCCGTGTGGGGGGAAAGTAGATTAACATCAACAAGCGCCTGGGAGCGTGTACTTGGAATATTGACCCCTCCCTACCTAAGTGGCGCGCCAAAACGCGGACAGATACCCAGTGAGTTGCGGTAAGCATCATTCTGGGAGAACGACCACGAAATCGGGACGCATCGGTGCTCTGCGAGGCCCTTGGCCTCGCCACCTGAAGGCCCTGAGGGGGAGAGTTCCGCCGGCTTCGGATAGTCGAGCGCGAGGCCACTTGACGTGGGCCGAGCGCAGGCTTCATCCATGGCCAGTGGCGGACGAGAGGACGTGCGTGCCGTGGCGTCCTACCTTGCCCCTGCTGCGCACCTCCAGTCGGCCTCCTCAGTTCGCGTGCATGGCAGCCGCGGTAGTCGGACGTCGAGACCACTTCGGCTTTGACTGGCCATGAAATGTGCCTGAGCAGGGGCCTGTTCGAGTTCTTCCCGCTATGGTGCTGCCATGTTGAGGCGGGCAGTTGCGTACGTGCTAATTGCGCCAGTTGCAATGATGGCCATCGGGGGGTGCGGTAGCGAGGTCCGAGCCACGGGCTCTTCCCCGGATGCCTACACGAGTACGGTTCCCGCTCCAAGCGCAGACGGCCGACAGTCGACAGGGTCGATGCTCGACGACATCCCGACCGAAGGCGCTTCGAAAGGACAGCCCTGCAAGGCAGGTGAGGGTGCTCCCGGATTGGATGAGCAGCGTGAACAGTACCGATGCCACAAGGGGCGCTGGATCCACATAGTGTGGGAGCCACCCAAGGTTGGTGGAACCTGCCCCAGCAGTGGCGGTCGATACTTCTATCAGCGGAACACGGCAACACATGAGTGCGTAGAGGGCCGTTGGCAGCTCATGCCCCCTGCTTCTAACTGAGCTCGCCGCGGGACAGCCAAATCCCAGGATGGTTCCGGGCGGAACCGCAACCCCTCCCCCTGTCCAGCAGCCATCGCCGCAAAGGCCCACCCGCCCCGCCCCGGCCGCGTCCTGCCCGAAGTCTCCAGCCTCGCGACCAGGGCGGCCCTTTCCCCGGCCATCCGGTGTATCCGGCCACGTGCTGCATCCCCCTCACGGGCAACTAGCGTGTGAATCCAGGACGCCCTGCCCGCCTGTTTCCGACCTGCAGAGCGGCCGCCCCACCTTGATCGTCTAGCGTGCCGTGCACGTAAGAACTACGGGGGGGTGAAACGCACATGAGCAGGACTACGAGCGTCGTGCGCCGACAGGCGCAGATGATGGCCGTCGCCGCGGCCTTCTCGCTACTGGCCGGATGCGGCGGCCGGGGCTCGGACGGGGACAAGCCGGAAGCGAGCCCCGAGGTCCCGGCCCGGACACTCACCGCCAGACAGATCGCCACTGCCGCGATCGACGGCAGCGACGTACCGGATCACCAGGTGGGCAGCCGGTTGGCGGCCGATCGCTATGAAGAATCCGAGGTGGGCGCGGTCCAGCCCGAGTGCGCGGTGCAGGCCAGGTCGCCCTCGGCATGACCGTGGGCGACCCCGTCTCCGTGGCGGACCGCACCGCGATGGGTAGGCCGTCCGGAGCGGAGAGCGCGGGAACGGGCCTCATCAAGACAACGGTGACCCTGGCGTCATACGAGGGCGAGGAGAAGGCCCTGTACAAACTGGGGACGGCCAGTGCGGTGTGCCGACAGGGGTTCACCATGACGGTCCGCGGCAAGAAGACCGTGATGCAGTTCCCCGCGCAGGAGCCCGACCCACGGGATCTCGATTTCGCCGACGAATACACGTGGTTCACGCTCACCGGCCCACCCGGCATCGACTCCCTCACCCGCAAGGTGCTGGTCGTGCGCACGGGCCACACACTCGGCTTCTTCAGCCGTACGTATCCGGGCTACGCCGCGGACGCGTCACAGACGACGATGCCCTTCCCCCTCGACGTGGCACGCGCCCAGTGGAAGAAGCTCGCCACTCAGTAGTTCCTATAGTCAGGAACATGGCCCGCCCAGAGCCTCAGCCGACTGCGACGCGCCCCCCGTCTGACACCGCTAAGGATCAACTGGCCCTTCGTCATCCAATCGAGGCGTTTGGCAGCGAACCCAGTCGTCTCGGCCTTTCTGACAGTGAATCTAGTCGGAGAGGTGTTCGTGCTGGGGGTGTCGAATGTCGGGTTCAGCAGGGGGGAACGCACTGCTCCCGCATGGCGGAGAGACCTATGGACCACATGCGATGGCGCAGTACAGGTGCCGGGCCGTCTGCGGCTATGTGCGGGATGCAACCTCACGGACGGCCATCCGCCGACCGAGCCCGCTGTCAGTGGCAGGTGATAAACGTGGAAGCGGTGTCATCAACGCCACCAGGGCCGACAGGGTCAAAGGGGGAGGCATTGCATGTCTAGTGCGGCGTCCACGAACGTTCGCCGGGGCGGCGGGAGTTGGCGGGCCCGGCCCTGTTGGGCTCACTCTTGGTGGTGACGTATTCGTTGTTGAGGGTGAGGTCGGGATGGTCGAGCCGGTCAGGGCAAGGCGGTTGAGTGATGACGAGGGACAGAGGTTGCAGCGGATCGTCCGGCGGCGGGGCCCGGCATGAGTCGGTGCGGGTGCGCCGGGCTCTGATCATCATGGCGTCGGCGTCGGGGACTCCGGTGACAGCGATCGCCCGCCTCGTCGCCGCGCATGAGGACACCGTCCGCGACGTCATCCACGCGTTCAACGAGAAAGGTCTGGCCTCGCTGGACCCTCGGTGGGCGGGAGGCCGTCCCCGCCTGATCAGCGATGAAGAGCGGGGATTCATCATCGCGACGGCCACGGCCCGCCCCGTGGCACTGGGGCAGCCGTTCACACACTGGAGTCTTCGCAAGCTCGCCCACTACCTGGCACACAACCGGGGCCGCAGGATCACGATCGGCCGGGAACGGCTGCGACAGATCCTGCACGAGCACGGCATCTCCTTCCAGCGCACCCGCACCTGGAAGGAGTCCCAAGATCCCGACAAGGACACCAAACTGGACCGCATCGAGCACGTGACCAGGGATTTCCTCGACCGGTGCTTCGCCTTCGACCAGTTCGGGCCGCTGTCGATCCGCCCCTGCCACGGCTCCTCATGGGCCCGGCACAACAAGCCGGCCCGCCTGCCGGCCACCTATCACCGCACCCACGGCATCCGTTACTTCCACGACTGCTATTCCCTCGGCGACGACCAGCTGTGGGGCGTGACCCGGCGACGCAAGGGCGGCGACCACAGCCTCGCGGCACTGAAGTCGATCCGTGCCGCACGGCCCGACGGCGCACCCATCTACGTGATCATGGACAACCTGTCGGCGAACAAGACCCCGGCCATCCGGACGTGGGCCGCCAGGAACAGGGTCGAGTTATGCCTGACACCGACCAGTGCATCCTGGGCCAACCCGATCGAGGCCCAGTTCGGCCCCTTACGGAACTTCGTCATGGCAGGCTCCCACCACCCCAACCACACCGTGCTGGCCCGCAAACTGCAGGACTACCTGCGATGGCGCAACGCGAACGCCCGCCACCCCGACATCCTGGCCGCCCAACGCCGCGAACGCGCCAGGGTCCGCAGCGAACGCCGACAACGCTGGGGACGACCACGACCTCAAGCCGCCTGACCAACCCCGGCCAACGTTCGTGGCCACCGCACTAGGGGCGATCAACACAGGCTAAGCGCCGGAAGCGCCTCCAATTTTAGGTCACGAATAGGTAGCGGGGCGAGAGGGTTCGGGGCCCCCTAGCAGCGAGGCGTTCGCTCTACCTAGCGCAGTCCATAGACCTCGCGAGCCACGTACCTACAGGTCTCGACAAAGTCGCGCGCCGCCGCCGGAGTCACTGCCTCTCCATGCACCGCCTGATTCCTCAGCCGTCGCAGATCGTTGAAGATCGAAACCCCACGCGAGGAGAGGCCGATCCCCTCCAGTGCCGGAATCAGCTCAGTCAGGAGGGGAGGAGCCTCGCGCCTGTATCTGCTCTGGGGCATGGCGTCCTTCAGCTGAAGAGTTGTCCTGGTTATCTCTTCGAGCACGAGCCAAGCCGAGATGACCGCCCCGATGGGCGAGGCATCCGCGACGCCCCACGCCTCTTGGAAGACTCCGAGCCGTGCATTGCCGTCGGTAGCAGAGACTTCCTGTTGCGCGCCCCGTGGTTCCGCTAGCCCCTCTGCCTCTCGCCGCATCTCACGGGCATCTGTCGCGAACTCGATCGACCCAGCGGGGGTTTCGAGCCGGGACATGCGCGCGAAGGCTTGCTTAATGTGGTTGCGGAGAGCCCAAGCGACGCCAACCGTCACGGTGGGCCACGCCAGCGCCTGTATGTACTTCAAGACCAGCTCTGCAACTTCCACCCCACCATGCTGACGGCCACCGCGCGCTCGTCGCCCCCTCTCCACGCATGGCCTGGGCGCCGGACGGGCGGGAGTTCACCACGGCGGCGACGTTCATCGCTGCCCCGGATCTCGACTGCCCGCTCGGCTCGCGCATCACGCTGCCCGACGGACGTACCGCGACCACCGTCGCCCGCCACACCGCCCCGGGCCTACCGGTCCCCGCCTGTACGGAGGTGACGACAGAATGAGCCGCGCCGCCCGGACCCGCGTCCGCTGGAACGGCGAGCAGGTCCTCGGTCGCGCCCGGCAAGGCGCGCTGCGCGGACTCCTGCTCGTCGCCGAGCACCTGCTCACCGAGTCCCGCAAAGAAGTACCGATCGCCGAGGGCACCCTCGAACGGAGCGGCGCCACCAGCGTGGACGAGGCGAACCTCGTCGCCGGGGTCACTTACGGCACCCCATACGCCGCGCGTGTACACGAGAACATGTCCGCCCGACACAGCCCCGGGCGTAAAGCAAAGTGCCTTGAAGACTCGGCCAACAGCGAGGCGGGTGCAATCAGCGAGCTGATCGCCGCGCAGGTGCGGAGAGCATTGCGCTAGGGAAGCGGCTCGGCTTCCAACCATCGGGATACAAGTTCGCTTCCCTGCTCCGTCAGATGAATCTTCAGCACGTCGGTGTGTAGGTCCGAGACCCATATGAGCTCGTCAACGAACAAATTCTTAACCGTCCAGAGCATCCCGGAGGGGAGGGAAACCGCCCGATAGAGGATGAAGTTGGGAATGTCGAGCCCTGGAGCGTCGCAGCACGGTTCCCCTTGCTCGCCCATGAACAACTCTTGCTGAGCCAGTGCTTGCAGCAGCTGACGCTCGGTCTCGGTGTATCTGCTGTTCAGGAGGCCCAAGTTCGACTTGTACTGCAACATTGCCCGCCGATCGATTTCGCCTCGGTCAAAGCGGGTGTGGCAGGTCGGGCAGAGCGCGATCAGGTTCTCGAACGTGTGCTCTCGGACCTTTGCCCATGGAGTGATGTGAGCGAGTTCGACGGGAGTCTGCCTGCACGTAGGGATCGCGCATCGGTGGCCAGCCTCGACAAGTACATGCCGTTTCAACGCCATTGGGATGTCCGGTCGCTCCTGAGCCATGCGCCAGAGCATAAGCAGCAGCTAGGACAACCACTGCCGTGCCCCTTGATCCGCTCGACGGCATCGCCCGCTACCTCGACGAGCAGCACCTGCTCGTCTACGACCCGACCGGCACCGCCGGCGACACGTTCACGAGACCCTGCCGCCCGAGCCGGCCGAGGCCGTAGGGCTGTGGTTGTACGGCGCTGCCGAGCAGGACTCGCGCGACGGCTACGACGTCCGCTCGCTACAGGTGCGCGTGCGCGGTACCGCCGCCCGAGGGCTCCCACCGCCGCGCCGAGGCCCTGTCGGCGTCCTGCACGGGCTCGGCGGCCTCGAACTGCCCGATGGCACATGGCTTGTGCTCGCCGTCGCGCAGCAGACCCCCGCCCCGATCGGCACTGACGCCTCGGGCCGGCACGAGCACACAGTGAACGTCCGCCTCGGCGTGGCCAATCCCACCCCACACCGCCCCGACTAAAGGTTGCTGCAGAACGCCAGAGGTAGTACGGGAGCAAGGAGGGAACGCTCCTGGTGGCGGGCGCCCGTGGTGCCTGCCACTGGCGGACCGGGTTCTCCTGGTGGCCGTCTACTACCGCACCAACGTCACGATGCGGCAGCTCGCGCCGCTCTTCGGTATATCCCCGGCCACCGTCTGCCGGGTCATCCAGCGCCTGCGGCCGCTCCTGGCGATCAGGTCGGCGCCGCGGCCCGATCGCGGATGCCGAACGGTTGTGGATCGTTGACGGACCCCTCGTCCCGGTCCGTGACCGTACGGTCGCCGCGTCCTCGAGCAACTATCGGTTCTCGGCGAATGTGCAGGTCATCGTCGATGCGGACAGCCGCCTGGTGATCGCCTCGGCCCGCCCCGTCCCCGGGAACAAGGCCGACGCCCACGCCTGGCGGGAATCGGACCTGCCCGCCATCGCGGCCGGGACAACCGTCATCGCCGACGGCGCCTACCTGGGCACCGGTCTGATCGTCCCGCACCGCAGAAGAGCCGGACGCCCACTCCTGCGCGGCCAGGAGGAGGACAACGCCGAACACCGACGCGTCCGCGCCCGCGTCGAGCACACCTTCGCCCGCATGGAGAACTGGAAAATCCTCCGCGACTGCCGGCGCGATCGGTGCGGGGCAGGACGATGTGCCATTCGACAGCGCTCCTTCGCTCCGTGTCGCCGTGGGCACCGGCACGCTCAGACCGCGGGCCGCGATACACAACGGTCCTTCGCACCACCCAGCCGACGCTGCCGTCGGTTGTCACCGGCCCCGCGACGGGTCGTACGTGCTGATGCCAGCGCGGCACGGCGTGGAGGAGAATGGTCTGCGCAGGTCTCGGTGAGCCGGAAGGGCGAGGGGTGCTGTACGAAACCGCAAAAGTTGCGCTGGAACAGCTCACGGATGATCTTGTTCTGGAGCGGGTGGCGCTACGGGTGCTGCGGGAGCGGTACCCCAGCCTCCGGCCTACCAGCGCCACAGGTGATACCGGTCTCGATGGCTACGGCCGGCCCTTGTTTAAAGACGAGATCGACGTGGCGTTATGGGTCAGCCTGCAGAGCACATGGAGCGCGAAGCTCACTATCGAGTTGGAGAAGCACAAGAAGCACGAGCGTACGGCGCCAGCCGTCTTCGTGATGAACCGCTCGACGACCGAGATCAAGAAGGGGCAAGAGCGGGAACGGGCAAATACGGAGTTCGGGGTGGACCTGGAGATCGTCGACCTTGCCGAGCTCGTCACGGAGCTGGAGTCGGACAGTCTGCGATGGGTTGCCGAGGCCGAACTGGGTGTCCGTCCACGCCAGCCCCGGGCCCTGTCCACTGCGGAGATGTACCTGGAGCGGCTCTCCGGCACCGTCCCGGGGATGACTGCCGAACTCCACGGCACAATTGAGATCCAGGATCGGCTCCGTACCGAACTCGGCGCAGAAGGCCCCACAACCAGGATCGTCGTCGTGGAGGGCCCTGGAGGCAGCGGGAAGACCCGGCTTGCAATCGAGACGGCCCGATCCGTCGCCACGACGCTCGTTGTCCCCTCCGGCGCACCTCTCACAACGGAGGCGTTCAACGAGGTGGGACTCGACGGTCCCCTGATCCTCATGGTCGACGACGCCCACCGCAGCGAGAGCCTGAGCGCGGTGGCCGCCATGCTCGCCGATCCCCGGTTCGACCGGGTCTGCCTCCTGTTCACCCTCCGCCCCGGCGAGCGCGAGCGGACGCTCTACGCCGCCGGCGCCGAGCAGAGGGCCGGTGCCCCGGTCGTTCTCGGACGCCTGGAAAAGCCGGAGATCGACGGGATCATCACCGACTACGGCATCCAACACGAGGAGTTCCGTAACAGCGTCATCAATCTAGCTGGCGGCAACCCGCTGCTCGCCCATGCTGCGTGTCAAGTGGCCCTGACGAGCGGAACGTTCGGCTGGGGTGATGCATCGGAACTGTTGCGGAACTTGGTGGCCAACCGGCTTGTGGCGATGGAGGATCCCGGCCTGCACCGCGCGGTCGCAGTCGCCCTCGCCCTGCTGACCAGGGCCGGCGACCTGGCTGGACACCATGGCGGCAGAGACGTTGCCGTCCTCCACGGTGCGGTTTCTGGCCTTCCGTCTGAGCCGGACCGTCTCGACTGGCTTCTGGACAACCTCGTCGACGCGGGCTTGGTGGACGCGCCTCCCTACACCTTCCGCCCCGACCTCGCCGCCGTCGTTCTTGTGGCCGACGCACTCACCCCGGGTGGACCCGTCCGACTGGACACCCATACCGCCCTGCAGCAACTGGCATGCCAAGCAGGAATTTCCTCGAGGAACACTCCGCAGGAGAACGCGGAAGCACTGGGCAGTGCGACGCAGCGCCTTGGCCCGCAGATTGCTGTGCTGGCCGATGCCGCCCGGAGCAGCGGTAACCAGGCAGCAGCCGCGGCAATCGCGCAATTCGTCCTCGGCTTGCTGCCCGAGGACGCTTCTCTCGGACACTGGACCATTGTCGTGCACCTCGCGTCCCGGGCTGCCTCTGCCGGTCAGACGCTCCTTGTGCAGCTTGCCGCACGGCTGGCCCGGCAGTGGCCGGTATCTGCCTCCGATCATCTCTGGAGTAACGAGGACGCCTTCGCGCACTACCGGTTCGAATTGGACAAACTCTGCGAGGAGTTCGCCCGACTGGCACGACGCACTGATCCGCTGACAAACCCGGCGGCGGTGGCGGCCGTCCTGGACATCGCCTGGCTGGTGGACGCTGCCCAACCTGCGTACCGCGACGGGCAACCTGGTGCTCTCCTCCGTACGTTCGAGACATGGGGTGCCCCAAGCTGCTCGCACACTGGAGGCTGCGAGGCACTGACAACGAGCCGCGGTGCCCTTCTTGACGCGATCTCCTGGTGGGCCCGGGACCGTGCGGCCGAGCCGCCGCTCGGGCTCGACCCGGAGGACGCCGCGAAGCGGGGACCCCAGTCCTTTGTCCGCGTGCTTCTCGCAGCCCTGCAGCCATTCCTGAATGTCACCGCGGAACGGGTGCGGTACGGCACGCCGGAGCAGGCAAATACCTTCAACATCCGGATCACGGTGCTGCCCGACGTAGCGGAGACCCGGGATCAGCTCAACCAGGCCCTCGAACTGCTCGCACCGCTACTCATGGAGCAGGTGCTGCGTGAGCCCGAGCACCGTTCCCTCCTCAATGCCCTGGTCGCCCTGCCCCGGCAACTGCGCCAAGCGGCGGCCCTCGGCCTGCTTGGTAGTACCCAGCAGCCGTTGCCCGAGTACGCCGAGCAGACCCTGACGGCAGCTGCATCGCGGTTCGCCAGCAAGATCGCCGAACATTGGACAGGGCTTCCGCTGTCCGTACGACGCCGGGCAGCCGAAGCCGCGCTCGGGATGGGACGTTGGCGTACCGATCTGACCACTGCGGCAGAGGCCGGGGAACCTGTTGCAGCAGCGGCGCTCGCCGACCAGGAACTTGCCAACCTTCTGGTCATTCAACCGCCCCATACCTTCAGCGGCGCCTGGCAGGAGGACATCGCAGCCCAGAAGCCCGCCGCCGTTGCGCTGGCCGGCGCGCTGACCACTGAGCAGGGAGTCGATCTACTGGAAGCCACCGAACCCGACGTCTTCGGCACAGCGCATGCAGTCCTCCCCGCATTCGCGACAGCGGTAGGAGAGAACGCCACCGATGCCGCCTCCGTCCTTGCTCCCCTGGCCCGCGGCCCCCTGGCCGCGGAGGCTGCGCTCCTGGCTGGACTCGCTCGCCGGCACCCAGAGCAGGTGTGGCAGTGGGTGTCTGAGCGCACGAGCGACACCAGAATCGCGGGACTCGCGCTCGCGATGGTGGACGACCATCCCGACCACGAAGAGCCGCTCCTACACACCCTCATGGAAGCAGCCACCGGCACTGGGAACGCAGAGTCGGCCGCAACCTGCGAACAGATCGCCCACCACTTGTGGCACTGCACCAGATCAGCCGACGACCGCTTGGAATGCCTGGCCCAACTGGGTACCGAAGGGCCGGAGCAGGCTGTCCCTGCGGTTCTGCGGGCGATTGGGATGGTCCTCCTCCCTGGGCCACAGGTGGGCGCCGCAGCGGTGGCCGAATGCACCGCCGTGCTGGACCGCATGCTTACGCCCGAGCACCTCAGCCGAATTCACAGCGACTACCTTGCCGCAGATGCGGCGATGCAGATCGCACGCCGGGTACCTGAGCGGTTCGCCGAGGTCCTGGTGGGCCACATCCGCCGGGGCCATCCCTTGCCGACCATTTTGGCGGAGTACATCGAACGCCTCGATGCCGAAGTACGCGATGAGATCACCACCGCGTTCGTCCACCACTGGTCGATCGCACCGATCACCGCGCCCGATGAAGCCGCCGAGTCGCTGATGCGCGGGGCGTTTACCCAGATCGGCAGGGATACCAACGCGTGGTCGCGCACGCTGTCCGAATGGACGAGCGGCGCGCCGAGCACGCGCCGTCGAGCCGCGGAAGCGATCCGCTCTGCCTGGTCGACCGCCACCTGGGAGGAGATCGTTCCGACCCTGTTCACGGCCGGACTGGACGCAGAGATCCGGGAGCAACTCCTGCACGGGTTGACCTCGGTGGACGGTGCCTTCATCAACCCGGACAGTGTGATCAGTCCCCGCCGCGAGGCCGCGCAGAAGCTGCAGACCCACCCGAGCCCTGTGGTAAGGAACTTCGCCGCTACCGCAGTGGCCTACCTCGACAGCTTCGCCTCGACGTTCCGGGACCTACAGAGCCGTGCCCGCAACGGCTACCCCCAGTAGTGGACCGAATTGCCGCCAGTCCGGCGACGCCAAAGCGGGCGTACCGGGCTGGTCGGGTGGCTCGGCGAACAATGCGAAGGAGACTTCCCCGCCGATGCGGGGACCAGGAGCAGAGCGAGATTCGGACGCATGTACAGAGCGACCGCCCTCGCCGCCGATGACGCCGCATATCTGGCCGAGGTGGCGCAGGGCCAGTCGTTACACTGGCGCGCCCGTGCGATCCGCCCCAAGGAGCAGACCGGAAAGGCAACTTCCATGCCCCTGGATCTGCCGGGTCGCCTCCAGGGCAGCCATGCAAGCCGCGGGTGGGACGAGGCACGCAGCCGGCTACTTCAGCCAGCAGTGTTGATCCAACTTTAGGCATGGCCTTGCTAGAACCCAGCTCTCGTCTCCAGTTGGGGAGGATCTGGGGAGTACGAGCGGCCTTGGGGAGCGTCTGGCCGAATCGACTGCACAAAGCAAGGCGATCCTGGAAGGGCCTGAAAGGCTAATCCGCGCAGGTCAGAGGCCATGAAGGTGCCATCACCCCAGGTCAGCGCGGAAACAAAGCCCATTCGTCGCGCCGCAACCGCCACGGGGCAAGCAGCCGTCAGCCCCTACGACACCACGAGTTCAACCTCAGCACCCCCTCTGCAGGGCGCACGCTGGCCCTACTTCGGCAACCCGCTGCTGGTGCTGAAAAGGCTCCCGGGCTGAGAGAACCCAAATCCGGGTCCGATGGGGTAGCGCACGCTGTTTCGCACGTAGTGCGTCTCACCGAAGATCCAGTAGAAGAGGTCGGTCAAGCTCCGCGGCCAAAGCACCAGGCCAGCGCCACCGATGTAGCCGTGAGTGTTACGCCTCGCCAGAGGCTTGAGCAGCTCGACGAGTTCCATACCGGCTTCCCGACCAGCGACGGCCGCTGTCGTCGCAGCAGTTACCAGATCTGCGAGCTGAAGCTGGGGAAGGTGGTCGGAGGGAGCCGTCACGATCGGCATGACCACGCGGTTCGGATTCACGTACGTGGTGCCGACCGTCGTGAGGTCCATAGCCCCAGCCAGCCACTTGGTGTGATCCCGATTGCCGCCGCCGGGGATGTCGGCGATGACGACCCCGCGCTCCTCCCTCGACTCCAGGTGCATCTCGATGCGCTCGTAGAGGTAGCCCAGGATCTCTCGCGCGACCCTCTCCTTCGGCCAACCGATCTGGCCTCGGTCCCAGATCACCACGGCCGTGCTGACACCGCAGCTTGCGGCGATCTCCAGCATGCGACGGCGCGTGCGCTTCACCACCTCGACACCGGCTCCCGCCATGAAGCTGCCCTTCGAGGAGTTCCACTTGAATTCCTCGCCGGCAGGCATGCCGAGCTCAGTCCGGAGCTCGTCGATCTGGCGGCTGTACGCCGCCACCTGGTCCTCCGGAAACATGACGGCGCCCACCGAGGCGAGTTCACCGAGGTGCTCCCGAGGCGGGCTCTGCTGCCCGCTGTCGTCGATGAAAATCAGCTGCACGTGCTCTCTCCCGTCCCCGGCCCAGCCACATCGGCCTGCGTCACCTTCGCGGCGCGCGCAGCCGTGGACCAGGAGCGTACGTGCGGTAGCCGGACTCCTCGCGCTGCTTGCCCAGTGCATCGCGGAAACGGATCGAGTACGGGTGAGGGCAGCGGGTCGGCTTCGCGCAGCCGCAGTCCTTTCAGAAGGGCCCCACGCCGCGGGCGAGCTGTCGGGCCATGTACGCACCATCCGTTCCAGCCCTGGAATCTTGCTCAGGCGCCCGCACTGTCGGTCGCAAGTCAGCAAGCGGGAAAGCGTCTGGGACGCATGCTGACCGTTTGCTGACCTGAGGGAGCCCATGATGCCCCTGACCTGCGGCGACGCCAAATAGCTAGATCTTGGACTTGAACATGGTGCGCAGCATTTTGGACTCCTGAAAGACGGCTCCCTGCCTGCTTTCTGCAGGTCAGGGGCGCCCTTCACTCTACATCGGCACGTCTTCGACTCGAAGACTTCCCAGAACATCGTGCGCTGCGGCGAGCAAGCTTCTCACCTGCACAATCTGGGCTGATCAAGCTGCCGCGAAGCGCCCATCACCGGCTGGTAGGCGGTGTTGTTGCCCTTGAAGCCCAGCGTCCCCAGCAACGGCGGCAGCATTTGGCGGTGGTACGAGCTATCCGTGCAGGTCAGCGGCCCTGCTGGGCGCCCCTCCCGCACGCCCGCACGCCGGGATATTCGGCCCCGAGGCGCACTCAGCGGTCCACGCGCTTCTCGTGCGGTCCTGTGTCCGGGACCTCGCCCACCTCCGCCGCCGCAGGATCGAGTACGCGCGCCAGGAACGTCCGGGTCCGCTCGTGCTGCGGGTCGCCCACCACACGTTCGGGCGTGCCCTCCTCGACGATCACTCCGTCGTCCATGAAGACCACCCGGTCGGCGACCTCGCGCGCGAAGCTCATCTCATGGGTGACTACCAGCATCGTCATCCCCTCCTGGGCGAGCGAGCGCATCACCGCGAGTACGTCCCCGACCAGTTCGGGGTCGAGCGCGGAGGTCGGCTCATCGAAGAGCATCAACTCGGGGTCCATGGACAGCGCCCGAGCGATCGCGACCCGCTGCTGCTGGCCGCCGGAGAGCTGCGCCGGATAGGACTGCTCCTTGTCGACGAGGCCCACCCGCGCGAGATTGGCGCGCGCGATGCGCTTCGCCTCCTCCTTGCCGCGCCGCAGCACACGGCGCTGCGCGATGGTCAGGTTCTCCAGCGCCGTGAGGTGCGGGAAGAGGTTGAAGGACTGGAAGACCATGCCGATCCGACGGCGTACGCGATCGATGTCCACATCGGGGTCGGTGACCTCCGTGCCGGCCACCGTCACCGTGCCCGACGTGGGCTCTGCCAAGAGATTGACGCAGCGCAGCAGGGTCGACTTGCCGGAGCCCGAAGGGCCGATGACGCAGACCACGTCACCGCGCCCGACCGTGAGGTCGATGCCCTTGAGCACCTCCAGATCGCCGAACGACTTGTGCAGATCGCGCACCTCGATCGCCTGGCCCAAAGGTGCGGGCGCGTCGGGTGTCTTGTCCAACTTCATGGTGCTCACCTGGCTTTCGCCGTACGGGCCTCGAGCCGCCGCACCAGATGGCCGAGCGGGAGGGTGATGACGAGATACAGCAGTCCGGCGATCAGGATCGGGGTCAGGCTCTTGTGCTCGTTCAGCGCGTCCCGGCCGAAGTTGGCCAGCTCGAACTGGCCGAGCGAGAGGCCGAGCAGATACACCAGTGAGGAGTCCTTGGTGAGCAGGATCAGCTCGTTGGTCAGCGGCGGCAGCACGATCCGGAACGCCTGCGGCATCACGATCGACACCATCGCACGCCCCGGTGACATGCCCAGCGAACGGGCCGCCTCCGACTGCCCCTTGGGCACCGCCAGAATGCCCGCGCGGATCGTCTCGGCCATATAGGCGGCGCCCACCAGGCCCAGAGACAGCATCACCGTGATGTCCATGTCGAGCGCGACCTCGAAGGCCAGCGGCACACCGAAGCCGAGCGCGATGAATACAAGGAGGGAGGGAACGCCGCGGAAGAACTCAATATAGGCGATCGCGATCCAGCGGTACGGAGGCACCGGGGACAGCCGCATCAGCGCCAGCACGATGCCGAGCCCCAAGCCGAAGCCGAAGCCGAGCAGCGTGTAGTAGGCGGTGTTGACCAGCGCGGTGGTGATCACCTCGGGGAACAGCGCCTTGGCGATCTCCACGTCGAAGAACGCCTGGCGCAGTCTCCCCCAGTCGGCCACCAGCGCGAACACGGCTATGGCGATGAGCAGCACGGCGTACTGGACGCCGCGGAACAGCCGTGCCCGCCGCCGTCGGGACATGGACATACGTGCAGAACTCCTCTGGTCAGCCGTTTGAATGCTCGAGGTCAGCTCTGCGGAGTGGTGCCGAACCACTTCTTGTAGATCTTGTCGTAACTGCCGTCGGTCCGGGCCTCCTTGAGGACCTCGTTGACCTTCGTGCGCAGTGAGTCGTTGCCCGTGCGGAAGCCGATTCCGTACTTCTCACCGGTGTCGAACTCCGCGGTCACCTCGGTGTCCGGGTTGTCCTTGATGTATTCGAAGAGCACGCCGTTGTCGTTGATGCCCGCGTCGACTTTGCCGGCCTTGACCGCCGTGAGCAGCAAGCCGACGTCCTCGTACTCCACGAGCTCCATGTCGAGGCCCTTGCTCTCCTTCTTGGCGTAGATGCCGCCGGTGGTGGCCTTCTGGTAGCCGAGCTTCTTTCCCTTGAGATCCTTGAAGGTCTTGTAGGGCTGCCCCTTCTTGGTGATCAGCGCCTGGGTGGCGTTGAAGTAGGGGTCCGAGAAGTCCATGACCTTGTCGCGCTCGTCGGTGATCGTCATGCCCGCGGCGGCCAGGTCGCACTTGCGGATGTTGAAGTCCTGGCCGGTTTCGATGCCCTCGAAGGGTGTGTTGACGATCTCCTGCTTGACCCCCAGTTCCTTGGCGACCAGGTCGACCAGATCCACGTCGAAGCCGACGATCTTGCCGTCCTTCTTCGACTGGAACGGCGGATAGGGCAGATGCGTGCAGGTCTTGATCGTGCCGGACGAGACGAGCTTGATCCCCGAGGCGCCCTTGTCGCCGTCGCTGTCGGACTTGGTGCTGGTGCAGCCCGTCATCAGCAGGCCGGCGACTGTGGTCAGGGCTATGGCAGCCACCGGGGAACGAACGGACTTCGGGGGACGAGCGGACACAGGACCTCCAGGGCAGGCTCGAACCAGGGCGCGAGCGAGATCAACAGCGCTGTGTGCTGCGCAAGTTGCGGTGCATCCTGCCACCGACCAGGGCTCTTGTCCTGCCCTCGGGATTGCGTATGGGTAACACACTCGATCTCCACTGCATCACCTCCCCTATGTGAGCGGCCACTTACTCTGTGTCAGCTTCCGAGTCGACGCCGAGGAGCGTCGAGTACTGCAATGGGCTTCTTCCAGGAGTCCTGCCGCATGCGCTGTCCGCTGGTACAACACGTAGCGCCCGTCTCTGGCCTTGGTGACGAGGCGTGCGCGGTGCAGGGCGCTGAGGTGGTAGGAGACGGTGCCCGGGGTATATCCGGTTCGGGCGGCGAGTTCCGCGGTGGACCGGGCGGTTTCGAGGTCCGCAAGCAAGGCCGCTCGGGCGTTGCCGACCACTTGCGCGATCTTTCCGGACCTGCGATCCCGGTCGGCTCCGATCCGCTGGGCGGGGTAGTAGAAGACGAATTGCCCGGGGGTGTCGACCTGGATGATGACGGCGGGCCGGCTGAGCACGCTGGGGGTGAGCACCAGGTCCCGGCCGACGACATCGATTTCGGCGTCCCACGGCTTGGCGAGGGTGATCGCGTCGCCTGCCCAGGCCATGTCGGGGTGGAGTGCTCCGAGCGTCCGGCCGACGCCGTGGGTGGCGATGGCTGTCGCGCGGTGGGCGATGTCCTGATGGATGATCGAGCGCAGTTCGGGCCAGCCCTCGGCCAAGGTATCGCGCCAGAACCGGGCGAGACCGTTGGCCAGATGGCGCTGCATCTGCCCCGACTCCGCGATCCGGCGGGTGGTGGCAAGGAGCGGCCTGTTCCAGTGGGTCCGGGTGTGGGTGAAGACCTGGGTTTCGAGGTCGTCCTGCGCTACGGCCTCGATTTGCGCGATCTGCTCGTCGATCAGGTCGCGGCGCTGTGCGTCCGTTCCTGGCTGAGGGGTGAGCAGGTCAGGTCTGTAGGTGTCGCCGTTTTGCGGCAACAGGTCTACGAGCAGGGCAACGTCGGGATGGGCAAGTGATGCTCGGGCGAGTGGTCCAGGATCCCCGAAGACCGGATGCCGTCCCGACGCGGCGGTGAGTTTCAGCCACGCCATGCATTCCGAAGCAGGGGAAGGCGCCAACCGTGTCCTGGACACGGTATTGGCGTCTACACGCAGGGTGAGCACCGCCCGACGCTAGCAGTCGTCGCGATGGATTTGAACGGGCTCGAATGCTTTCCGGCGTGAGGTCCCCGCGTGGTGGAGTCGTGTTGCCGAACAACGGCAGCAACGTTCACTGCCGGATCTGAGGCGGTCGCCTCCGCACGACGGTGAGGTTGCGCATCCGGCACTCGAGGAACCTGGGAGTGGTTGTCATGGTGAGGTTGAAGGACGCATCGAAGGTGAAGAGCCGCACGAGGAAGGTCGGCGTGGCCGTGACCGCAGCCGCGTCGGTTGCCGGGATGGCCTTCGCGGCGACACCCGCGACCGCCGCCGTCGCCGCCGCCGCCGCCGACATCTCGATTGAGTATGGGGCGAGCTACTACAAAGGCACGGCCAGCTGGTCCAACCGGTCGGTCGGCATCGACGCATCGTTCAAGGCCAGCAATTGTCGGCGGGTCTACGCGCGGGCGTTCGCCGGTAGCACCTCACTGGACTTCAAGAGCAGCAGCACTTGGTGCAATCGATCCGGGCCGGCGGACTTCACCCTTGCCGCGAACGTCGTCGGTGGGTCCGACAACATCTGGGTCTACATGACCGACGAAAACCAGAACTACCTCAAGGGACAGACCTGTTACCGCGCCGGCTACTGCATCGACGGCCTGCACTAGTACTGCAGCGGTCTTTGTGGTGATTGTTTGTCAGCTGAGGGTCATGTGGCGGTGCCGGCCGGGACAGCGGCGAACGGACCGCGACTTTGCCGAACCGGTTCGCCACCGCCCAGTTTCACTTCAACCGGTTGGTGCCGCACGCGACTGCGGTCGGGCCCTGTAGTCCCCATCCTGGAGATCGCATGAAGACTCATCTCAGCGCCGCCCTCGGTTCCATCGTGCTGACCGCGGGCGCCTTGCTGGGGGCTCCCGCCGCCGGCGCGCAGCCAGCCCCCTACCCGAGCACCCATTTCGACCTCACGATCGGTGCCAGCTCCGTCCGCGGCACCCTGACTTGGCGCGACCGGTCGGTCGGGGCCGCTGGAACACACCGGGCCGTCGGCTGCAACAGGTTGTCGTTCAGCACGTACGGTCCTTCTGGCAACGAACTGGGCACTTGGAGCAGCGGCACTCGGTGCAACGTGACATACCAGTTCAATACCGCGCTCCCTGCGGACGTGCCCGGCGGGGCGGCGTCCGTCAGCATCTGCCTTGATGCGAACACTGCACTCAAGTGCGAGTGGTACAACCGGCCCTGACCCACCCGACCGGCCGGACGCAAGACCCTCAGCACCATGTGGAGAGCACTGCTCACCCCAGCGCCCGCCGACGGGACTCTCTCGCCCAGCGTGCATAGGGCTTGATCATCGCAAACTGCTGGAGCGTGTCGAGCCCGGCCGATATGTCCATGTTCCATGAGTCGTTGTAATGCGCGTTCGTGATCCTCGGGCGTTCCCGGCGTACATCGTCCAAGCGGTTCAGCACCGACCAGGACATCTCTTCCGGCTGGGCGAGGAACTGCCAGAACAGCGGTTTGCCCGACGCCTTCTCCAACTGCTGGGCGACACGCCTGTCCTCACCCTCCAGCGACTCCACGTGGAAGAGCACAAGGACCGGTACGCGGGAGGTCCCATATTCCTTCCGCAGCACCTCCATCGCGTCGGCGACACTGCCGCCTTTGAACAACCCGTACTCCCGCACCGAACGGGCCAGCGGATTGCCGCTCTCCCTGGATTCGCTGAATACGGGGCTCCTCGCCAAGACTGCCCAGTCCGCGATCCACGTCTCGAGGGAGCCGCTCTGGATCGCAGGGAGGCGGTGGCAGTCGGCCCCGTAGATCCAGACGTCCGGCAGGCTCGAATCCAAGGCTTCCGCGATGCGTACTGCTCGACGCACCGTTCGTCGGATTCGCTCCCCCTCGAACGGACCCCGGTGATGCCCGGACAACACCAAGACGACCTTGGACTGCCCTTTCCTCAGACGGCTGGCCCGAGCCGCCAAGCTCATCGGTATCCCCACCCCCGGAGGCTAGCTCGTCAGCCGGCAGCACGGCCAGACGCACGTCAATGCACCAAATGAGAGGTCTACTAAGTGCCGTTCACGTCACCGGATCGAGGAAAGTCAGCACCGAGGCGTCCTCCTCGATCAGCGGGGCGAGTGCGGTGTTGAACGGGCCGCCGTAGGGGGCCTTCAGATGCGTCTGGAAGGCGTCCTCGTCCTGGTACATCTCGAAGATCCAGTAGGCACGCGGGCTTGTCGCCTTGGTGTAGATGTCAAAGGCGAGGTTGCCTTCTTCCTCGCGCACCTTCTTGGCGTAGTCAAGGAGCAGGCGGGCGACCTCCTCCTTTGCGCCGTCGCGGGCGGTGAACTCGGCGAGCAGGGTCTTGTTCACTGTGTGGTGTCCTTCGTGGTCGAAGACGGTCGGGGTCAGTCGCGGTACGAGTTGAGGTGCCAGACACGGGCCCGGTCCAGCTTCACCGAGCCGTTCTCGGCGAAGACCTGTACGCCCTGGCTGTCGGGGTCGGGGAAGATCTGGTCGGTGATCACTGCCTCGCCGCTGCCGCCGAAGACCTCGACGGACGACCAGTCGACGAGGATCCGCAGCTTCACCTTGCCGTTCTTGGCTTTCAGGGGTGCTCTCTGGACACCGGGGAAGGCGTCGCTGAAGTCCACGGCACCGGAGTTGGTGCGGTCGACGTACAGCTCCTGCGTCGTGGTGTCGTAGCCGATGACGGTCTCCCCGCCGTCGGCGCCGGTGCGTACCTTCAGGCCGAAGCGTTCGGCGTCCTTGAGGGAGAAGGTCGCCTCGATGTCGAGTGCCTTGCCCTTGGCCGCGGGACCGGTCAGGGTCTTCGAGGTGCTCTTGACGGTGATGCCGTCCGCCGTCGCCGGGCGCTCCCGCCGCAGCGACGCCAGGCTGTCGACCGGCTCGCTGGTCAGCTGGATTCGGCCGTTGACGGTGCGCAGGGCCATCTGCCGGGGGACGCTCTGCGCGCCGCGCCAGGGAGCGGTGGGGATGGAGCCGCCATACTCCCAGTTGTTCATCCAGCCGATCATGTGGCGCTTGTCGCCCGGCGCGTTCTCCCAGGACACCGCCGCGTAGTAGTCCTTGCCGTAGTCGGCCCAGTCGGCGCGCTGCACAACGGACTTGGCGGGGGCGTCGGCGGTGGTGAACCGGTCGGCCAAGAGGTGGCCCATGCCCGCGGTGTTCATGTCGACGAGTTGAATCCGCGCCTCCTTGCCCGCGTAGGGGCGCATGTCGAAGGAGGCCCAGTCCAAGGTCTCACTGTTGGAGCCGGTGGCGCTTTGGACGACCTTGCCGTCGACGACCAGGTTGACGGACGTTTCCTGGGAGACGGGCCGGGCCTTGGTGTCGGACAGCATGATGTGGTCGACGTTGAGGTGCCCCCAGCCGCCGGTGTGGTCGTCGACGATCTTGATCCGCGCCTTCTTGCCGACGAGGTCTTTGACGTCCCAGGAAGCCCAGTTGAGCGCCTCGCCGTCCTTTCCGGTCGTGCTGTGCACCACCTTGCCGTCGACGAGGAGTTCGACGGCGGTGGGGTTCTCGGAGCCGGCCGGGTGGTTGCCGCCGCCGACGAGGAAGTTGACGTAGTCCTTGTCGATGGTGAATTCGGGCGAGGTGAGCGTGCCTGTGGTGGAGTCGCCGTCACGGAAGGTGTTGACCAGGCCGCCGCCCAGGAATCCTGAGACTTCCTGCTGGCCGGGGAGGGTGCCGGTGGCCGGTGTTGAGCCGAAGGCGTCGCCGGTCGTCGTCCAGTCGCCGTAGCTGCCGCCTTCGAAGTCGGCGAGGACCGTGCCCGTGGGCGGGTCTCCCTGCTCTAGGACCGTCCCGGGTTTGTGCGGGTGCCGTCCGCCGCCGACCTTGAAGTTCAGGTACTTGCTGTCGACGGTGAACTCGGGCGAGGTGAGGATGCCGGTGGCTCCGTCACCGCCGTGGAAGCTGTTGGCGAGGCCCGTGCCGTCGTAGCCGGTGACCTTCCCCTGTCCTGCCACCGCCCCGGCGGCCGGTTTGTCGCCGAACGCGGTGCCGGTGGTCGTCCACTTGCCGAAGTCCGTGCCCTCGAAGTCCTGCGTCACCGTGCCGGCCGGCGGGGTGTACGAGCCCTTGTCGTCGGCGGTGAACTTCTTGCCGTCGAAGTCGCCGACGAAGTACTGAGCGGCCGAACCTCCGGCGATGCCACCGGGGTTGATGTTGACGACCAGGACCCACTTGGTTCTCTTCTTGTCGCCGTCGACCGGGAGGGGGAACAGGTCGGGGCACTCCCACACTCCGCCGGTCGCGCCGGCCGGTCCGAAATCGCTGAGCAGCTTCCAGTCCTTGAGGTTCTTGGACGAGTAGAACTGCACCTTGTGCTCGGTGGACAGCGATACCGTCATCAGCCAGCTCTTGGTCGGCGCGTGCCACTGGACCTTGGGGTCGCGGAACTCCTTGGAGCCGAGGTCGATGACGGGATTGCCCTTGTACTTGGTCCAGGTGCGGCCGCGGTCGGTGCTGTAGGCGAGCGACTGCGCCTGTATGCCCGTGTCCTTGTAGGCGCTGGTGTAGATCGCCACCATGGGCGGGTTCTTCTTGGTGCCGAACCCGGTCGTGTTGTCCCAGTCGATGACCGCGCTGCCGGAGAACACCGCTTCCTTGTCGTCGTGCGACAGGGCGAGCGGCAGTTCCTTCCAGCGTACGAGGTCCTTGCTCACCGCGTGGCCCCAGGACATGTCGCCCCACGAGTTGCCGTTGGGGTTGTACTGGTAGAAGAGGTGGTACTCGCCCTTGTAGTACACGAGGCCGTTGGGGTCGTTCATCCAGTTCTTCTCCGGGGTGAAGTGGAACTGGGGCCGGTAGGTCTCGGAGTACGGCGAGGTGTCGGCAGCCGTGGCCTGAGGGGCCAACGGGGCTGCGGCCAGGGCACAGACGGTTGCCACCGCCGCGATCATCCGGGTTGGGGCATGCCGGGGTACTCGTCCAGAGCTCATGGTGTCTCCTGTGCTGCGGTCGTCCACACAGCGGTGCATGATGCCCGGGGCGGACCGACCGAGAAGGGCGTCATCGTTGACTTGTGTCATCGATGACATCGAGTGGGGCGATGATGGACGCAGTCCGGCCGCCGCGTCAACGGTTCGGCCGCGATGTCGCGCTCCGCGATCCGTCGGTGCGTCAGGCGCGCTCAGCTGTGGCGAGCTGCTCCAACTGACTCCCCAACTGGCTCTGCCACGGCGGGTTGGGACCGGCGACCGAGCAGGTCAGGGCCGCTGTCCGAGCGGCGAAGACGCACGCTTCCGCTACGTCGTCGAGGCCAAGTTCCGTCAGCCGGCCACCGAGGAACCCGCGGGTGCCGAGGTGGTGCAGCAGTCCTGCCGTGAAGGAGTCCCCCGCCCCGACGGTGTCGACCACGCTCGTCCGCACGGCGGGCACCTTCAGCCGTTCGCCGTCGAGTGAGGCCAAGGCGCCGTCGGCACCGCGTGTGATCACGACGAGCCGGGCACCGGCCGCATGCCAGGTGTCGCATGCCTGCTCGGGCGGGGTGCCCGGCAGCAGCAGTTCCAGGTCGTCCTCGCTCAGCCGCAGCACATCGGCGAGGGCGCACCAGTGCGCCAACCGGGCACGATAGACGTGGGGTTGTACGAGAAGTGGCCGGACATTGGGGTCGATGCTGATGGTCGCCCGGGTGGCCGCAGCCGCCAGGAAGTCCTCGACCGCTGCCGCACCGGGCTCCTGGACCAGGGCCAGGGAACCGGTGTGCACGCAGGCGGTTTCGGACAGATCGACCCGGGCCAACTCCTCGGCCGTCCACTGCCAGTCGGCCGTGTTCTGCGCATGGAAGGAGAACGCGGCCTGACCCTGGGCGTCCAACTCCGCCACGGCGAGCGTGCTGGGCTCCTCGGCCGGGACGGAGCTCGACAGGTCCACCCCCGATGCCTCCAGGTGGGCACGGAACAAGCGGCCGAACACATCGCCGGACAGGCGCGCGAGGAAGCGGGCCGGGGTACCGAGGCGGGCCAGCGAAACCGCCGTATTCGCAGGTCCGCCGCCCGGCAGTACACGCAGGGCGAGTTCACTGGGAGTGCTTGCGGGTTCGGTGAACGCGTCCGCGACGCACTCTCCCAGGACGGTGATCTGACGCGGGCTCATGGACTGCTCTTCTCTGACGGGCGTGTGGGCGAAGCTGACGCATACGTGGGCGAAGCTGGCGGATACGTGGGCGAAGCGGACGTCGTCGCGCACCCGTCGAGCACTGCAAGTGAGGGGCGACTGCGGGAGTTTGCCGATTTGTGACGGGTGCAAGGCATTGACGTTTCCCGGAGGCGGAGTCCATCATCCTCGCCATGAAGTGTCAACGATGACATAAGTCAACGATGACACTCCGGCGGCATGCCTGACCTCCAACCCCGTGCCGCTCGCCATCCCACAGGAGTCGACCATGCCTCGCACCACTCGTCTGCCCTCCTCGCTCCTCCGAGTCGCCGCCCTCACGGGCATCGCGGCCCTCACCCTGACGGCCTGCGGTTCCGGCTCCGGATCGAGTTCCACCAGCGCCGGTTCAGGCAAAGTCAAGGTCGGTCTGATCACCAAGACGGACACCAACCCGTTCTTCGTGAAGATGAAGGAGGGTGCGGAGAAGGCCGCCAAGGAGAATGGCGCCCAACTGTCCACCGCCGCAGGCAAGTTCGACGGTGACAACGCCGGTCAGGTCACCGCCATCGAGAACATGGTCGCCTCCGGCGTGAAGGGCATCCTGATCACCCCGAGCGACTCCAAGGCCATCGTGCCCGCGATCGCCAAGGCCCGCGCCAAGGGCGTCCTGGTCATCGCCCTGGACACCCCGACCGAGCCGCAGAGCGCTGTCGACGCCCTCTTCGCCACCGACAACCTCGATGCCGGCAAGCGGATCGGCCAGTACTCCAAGGCCGCCATGAAGGGCAAGACGGCGAAGATAGCCACCCTCGACCTCGCGCCGGGCGTCTCCGTGGGCGTGCAGCGGCACAAGGGATTCCTCCAGGGCTTCGGCATCGGCGCCAAGGACAAGTCGATCGTCTGCTCGCAGGACACCGGCGGCGACCAGGCCAAGGGCCAGACCGCGATGGAGAACTGTCTCCAGAAGGACCCGGACATCAACCTCGTCTACACCATCAACGAACCGGCCGCGCTGGGCGCGTACACGGCACTCAAGGCGAAGGGCCGGGAGAAGGACGTCCTGATCGTCTCCGTCGACGGTGGCTGCACCGGCACCCGGGCGGTCAAGGACGGCAAGATCGCCGCTACGTCCCAGCAGTACCCGCTGAAGATGGCCTCCCAGGGCGTCGAGGCGGTCGTGACGTACGCCAAGAACGGCAAGAAGGCGTCCGGTTACACCGACACGGGCATCAACCTGATCACCGACAAGGCGCAGGCCAAGGTCACGTCCAAGGACACCGCGTTCGGCCTGGACGGCTGCTGGGGCTGAGCCGGCCCCAGGACCGTACGACTCCGCCTCTCCCTCTCAGCGGGGTGGCCGTCCCTTCCTCCCCGACCGGGGGACGGCCGCCCGCTTGTCCTCTTGTCCCTCCGGCCAGGACGGACAACGACCTCTGTCTTCCGACAAGGACTTCGCATGACAGCCACGACCACACCCCCGGACACGTCCTCGCCGTACGCCGGGCTCAAAGCGCCGACCACGGCCCGCAGACTGCTCACGGCACCGACCACCGGCCCCCTGGTCGCCCTCCTCCTGGCCTGTGCCTTCTTCTCCATCTCGAACGACCAGTTCCTCACCGGCGGGAACTTCTCACTGATCGTGCAGCAGGTCATGGTCGTCGGCACCCTCGCCATCGGCCAGACCCTGATCATCCTCACGGCGGGCATCGACCTGTCGTGCGGTGCCGTGATGGCGTTCGGCAGCATCGTGATCGCCAAGATGGCGGCCGAGGGCTCCCTGCCCCCGCTCCTCGCCATCGCGCTCGGCATAGCCGTCTGCGGCGGATTCGGGCTGCTCAACGGGCTGTTGGTGCAGAAGATCCCGCTGCCTCCTTTCATCGTCACCCTCGGCATGCTCAACGTGGCGTTCGCCCTGACCCACATCTACTCCGAGGAGCAGACGGTCAGCAGCCTGCCCGGCCCGCTGACCGCCCTCGGGCAGACCTTCCCGCTCGGCAACACCGACATCACCTACGGCTCCCTGGTCACCATCGCCCTGTTCCTCTTCCTCGCGTACGCGCTGAGCAGCACCAGTTGGGGCCGGCACGTGTACGCGCGGGGCAACAGCCCGGAAGCGGCGCGCCTGAACGGCATCCGCACCTCCCGTCTGACCATCGGCATCTACACCGTGGCAGGCCTCCTGTACGGCGTCGCGGCCCTGCTGCTCATCTCCCGCACCGGAGTGGGCGATCCGCAGGCCGGCCAGACCGACAACCTCGACAGCATCACCGCAGTGGTCCTCGGCGGCACCAGCCTCTTCGGCGGACGCGGATCGGTCCTTGGCACATTCATCGGCGTCCTCATCGTCGGTGTGTTCCGCAACGGCCTGCAACTGATGGGCGTCGCCTCCACCTACCAGACGCTGATCACCGGGGTCCTGGTGATTCTCGCGGTGACCGTCGACCAGATCTCCCGGAAGAAGAACCGATGACCCCCGCCGCCTCCTCCCCCGTCCCCGTGCTGCAGGCCCGCGGTCTGGTCAAGCGCTACGGCCAGGTCACCGCGATCGACGGCGCCGACTTCGACCTGATGCCCGGCGAGGTGCTCGCCGTCATCGGCGACAACGGCGCCGGCAAGACCAGCCTGATCAAGGCGCTCACCGGCGCGGTGATTCCCGACGCGGGCGAGATACGCCTCAACGGCAAGCCCATCGCCTTCTCCGGCCCGCAGAGCGCACGCGCCCACGGCATCGAGACCGTCTATCAGGACCTCGCCGTGGCCGCCTCCATGGACATCGCATCGAACATGTTCCTCGGGCGCGAACTCCGCCTCCCCGGCGTCCTCGGCAGTGTCTTCCGGATGCTGGACAAGAAGCGCATGCGCCAGGAAGCCGCCGAGCACATGGCCGACCTGAAGATCGGTCTGCGCTCGCTCACGCAGTCGGTCGAGACCCTCTCCGGCGGACAGCGGCAGGCTGTCGCGGTCGCCCGTTCCGTCGCCTGGGCCAGCAGCGTCGTCGTCATGGACGAACCCACCGCGGCCCTCGGCGTCAAGGAGTCCGGCCAAGTCCTCGACCTCATCCGCCGCGTTCGCGACAAGGGCATGCCGGTGGTCCTGATCAGCCACAACATGCCGCACGTCTTCGAGATCGCCGACCGGATCCACGTCCACCGCCTTGGCCGGCGCGCAGCGGTGATCAAGCCCGCCGACTACTCCATGGCGGAGGTCGTCGCCATCATGACCGGCGCGCTCACACTCGATGCCTCCGGGGATACTGTCGTAGCGGATTCCGAGGCGGCAAAGGCCGCGGGAGTCCAGGCCAACTGACCAGACAACTAAAACGCTCACAGGTTCCGGCCGAGGCCGCGGCCGGAACCGACGTGCAAGGGGGCCATCTTCTCCATGGCAGCGAACCGCCGCCCGACCCTGGCAGACGTCGCCCGTGAAGTGGGCGTCAGCGCCAAGACCGTCTCCCGTGTCCTCAACGCGGACGGCCCCGCCTCGGCACAGACCAGGGAACAGGTACTCGCCGCCGTCACCAAACTCGGCTTCCAGCCGAACCTGATGGCCCGCAACATCCGAGTCGGCGGACCCGACACCACTGTCGGCCTTGTCATCCCCGACCTCGCCAACCCGTTCTTCGGAGCCGTCGCAAGGAGTATCGAGGACACCGTCCGAGACCGCGGCCTGACCCTTCTCATGGGCTCCTCCGCCGACGACCCCGACCGCGAGCGCGCGCTGACGGACAAGTTCCTCGCCCGCCGCGTCAGCGTTCTGATGGTCGTGCCGTCGGTCGGCGCCGGCCACGCCCATCTGAAGACCCACCGTGCGACGGGCCTGCCGATCGTCTTCATCGACCGCCCGGGGGCAGGCCTGGCCACGGACAGCGTCGTCAGCTCCAACCGCACGGGCGCTCACGACGGCGTCGCCCATCTCATCGCCCACGGCCACCGGCGCATCGGCTTCGTCGGTGACCTTCCCGCCAAGCTCTACACCCGCCGTGAACGTCTGGCGGGCTACCGCTCAGCCCTGCAGGAAGCCGATATCCCCTACGACCGCTCGCTCGTCGTCAACGCCCACGATCAGCAAGGGGCCGAAGCGGTGGCCGGCCAATTGCTCGACGGGGCCGAGCCCCCCACGGCCCTGTTCGCCGGCAACAACATCATGGCGCTGGGGATCGTCGCTGAACTCGCCCGGAGCGGACGCAAACACGTGGCGGTCGTCGCCTTCGACGACGTATCGCTGGCTGATGCCCTTGAACCGGCCCTGACCGTCGTCGCCCAGGACCCGGAAGAAATCGGCAGAACAGCAGCCGTGACGGCCCTGGCCCGGCTCGACGGCGACCGCTCCCGCGCTCGCACCGTCACCGTTCCCACCCGATTGATCGTCCGCGGATCGGGCGAGCAGTCCGTGGCGGCGGCCCGCACCTGAACGTCACCCTGGCGAGATTTCCGATGACGGAGATCACCACGGGGCACAGCCGGGT
Source organism: Streptomyces rectiviolaceus (assembly GCF_039533825.1). Classification (NCBI taxonomy): domain Bacteria; kingdom Bacillati; phylum Actinomycetota; class Actinomycetes; order Kitasatosporales; family Streptomycetaceae; genus Streptomyces; species Streptomyces rectiviolaceus. The sequence continues at coordinate 25,995 of NZ_BAAAUG010000091.1, read as the reverse complement.
GGGCGTCCGGGGCTTGTCCCAGGGCTTGCGCCGGTCGGTGGCGAGTGGGGCGGCGAGGCGGAGTTGGATGTGCGCACCCCTGCCGAACGCGCGGCCGGTTCAGCCTGCCAGCCGTTGGAGCCATTCGCGCAGCAGAGCCGTCTCCGTGTCTCGCAGAGGTACCCCGGCGCCCTCAGCCGTGGGCCCGGTGACGCCGACGGCCATCGACGAGATCCTGCCTCAGGGCGGCTCCGGTCCGGTCCGCTCAGCTCAGTGCAGACGGGGGCGCGGCGGTCCGCTGATGGCTGCGCCCGTGATCCGTCGGATGGAACTCAGGGGCGCATGACGATCTTTCCCACGTGCCCCCTGCGGGAGAGTTCTTCCTGCGCCTGAGCGGCCTGGTCGAGTGGGAAGGTCGCGGCGATGACAGGTTGCACCTCGCCCCGACGCGCCAGGTCCATGAGGAGATCGAAGTGTGTGGGCGTGTGCATCGCAGACCCGATGACCTGGGCGTTGTGCAGGTAGAGACGGCGCACATCGAAGGTCACGTCGTAGCCGCCGAGTGCGCCGGCGATGACCCACCGGCCCCCTTCGCGCAGCAGCGGCAGCCCCTCACTCACCAACTCGCCGGCCACGACATCGAGTGCGACGTCGACGCCCTCCGGGGCGGCAGCGCGGATCTGTTCGGCGATGTCTCCTGCGCGGTCGATGACTTCGTGCGCGCCTGCTTCGCGCACCGCGTCGATCTTGGGTGCGCTGCTGATGGCGAGCACCCTCGCGCCGCGCGCACGGGCGATCTGCACCAGCGCGACGCCGACGCCGCCGGACGCTCCCGAGACCAGGGCGGTTTCCCCCTTGCGCAGTCGGCCTCGCTCGATCATGCCCAGCGCCGTGCCGTAAGCGGTCGGCAACGTCGCGAGCTGCTCGTCGGTGAGCGGAGATTCCGTCACGTCGTGCACACGCTTCGCCGACGCCGTCACGTACTCGGCGTATCCGCCATCGCGTTCGCTCCCCATCAGGCCCACCGGGTTGGCGTCCGACCCGTCGGTGTCGTAGATCGCGGGATCGACGACCACTCGGCGTCCTACGAGGTCCTCCGTTACGCCGGGCCCGACGGCCACGACCTGTCCGGCCACGTCGGCGCCCTGGATGCGCGGGAAGTCGATCGGGCCCCGCCAACCCGACAGTGCCTTCGGGTCGTCCGGACGGCCATAGGCGCCCTCGCGGGTCCACAGGTCGGTGTTGTTCAGTGCTACCGCGCCGACGCGGACCAGCACCTCCCCTGCCTGAGGGGCGGGGACGGCGACCTCCGTCAGCTCAAGGACCTCCGGTCCACCGTGCCTGGTGATGCGCACCGCTTGCATGGAATCGGACACAGCCATCGTTTGAACCTCCTCAGGTATACTGATCTGTGAACCTCATCCACCGTACACCGCTCTGTGAAGGGAGGCCCGTCGTGCAGGAAGGGCGACCTATGACGCCGGCCGGCCGCCGCATCGTGGCGGCCGCCGCGGAGTTGTTCTACAACCGCGGCATCACAGCGGTCGGTGTGGATCTGATCGCCGAGTACTCAGGCGTGACCAAGCGGACCCTGTACAACCAGTTCGGTTCGAAAGACCACCTCGTGACGGCCTATCTCACGGAACGCGACCAGCGCTGGCGGTCACTCGTCCGCGCCGCCGTTGATGCCGCCGACACTCCGGCCGAAGCCGTAACCGCACCCTTCGAGACCCTGCGGACCTGGAGCGAGACCAACACCCGCGGATGTGCCTTCATCAACGCGCTGGCCGAACTCCCGGACCCCTCACATCCCGCATACCGCATCGCCGCGAACCAGAAGCTCTGGCTGCTGAACCTGTTCAAGGAACTCGCCGCCACAGCGGGCTGCTCGCACCCGGCCACCCTCGCCACCCGACTCCTCGTGCTGCACGAGGGCGCTGTCGCCACGCAGCACCTCTCGCTCGACACCCTTCCGGAGAGCGCTGACCTGGCACGAGTCCTGGTCCAAGCCAGCGCATCGCCTCGCCCAAAAGAGCGGCAGCCTTCGTGCCCCGACTGCTCGGCCGTGGCTCCGACTTCATAAGGTTCATGATCGACGACGGCAGCGTGGAGGGGCACCCCGGGCTGCCCGCACTCGGCCAGGCCACCGTGAACGCCGGGGTGGCCGAAGCCAAGAAGTACGGCGCTCTCACCGTGGCCCACGCGCTGACCGTGAACGCCACCAGGATGGCCGCCGAACACTGAGCGCCTTGGCGATCGCCACCTTGCCCTTGCCGGTCCGGCAGGGCCGACCCGCCGCGAAGCCGACCTATCGCCGCCTGTCTCCGCGTTCCGTCGGCTGGTCAGCGGTGGGGCCGGCGCGCCGCGTGGCGTGGATGGAACCGAGCAGATTGAGGGACTGGGCGCTGGGGCTGCCTGGTTCGGCGTGGTAGATGACGAGTTGTTGGCCGGGCGTCTCGCGTACGTCGAATGCCTGGTAGGTGAGGGTGAGGGGGCCGACGTCCGGGTGGAGGAAGTGTTTGGCGTCCTGGGTCTTGCCGCGCACGGTGTGGGAGCTCCAGAGGCGGGTGAAGTCCGCGCTGTGTTCAGTGAGGGTGCGGACGAGTTCGCGCAGCCGTGGGTTGTCCGGGTCGAATCCGGTTGCCTCGCGAAGGTTGGCGACAGTGGCCTGTGCTGCCCGGTCCCAGTCGGTGTAGAAGTTGCGGCCCGCAGGGTCTAGGAAGGTCATGCGGGCCAGGTTGTCCGCCGGTTCGAACGGGGCGTAGAGGGCATCGGCCAGGGCGTTGACGGCGAGGAGGTCCAGGGTGCGGCTCATGACGAACGCTGGAGTGTTCGGGTAGCCGTCCATCAGCTGTCGCAGCGCCGGGCTGACCCGCTCGGCGGCGTGGACGGAGGGCCGGTCGTTCGGCGTGGCCCCGGCCATCCGGTACAGGTGCGCGCGGGCGTCCGCGTCGAGGTGCAGTGCGCGGCTGAGTGCGTCGATCACCTGGGGTGAGGGGTTGTGTTCGCGGCCTTGTTCGAGGCGGGTGTAGTAGTCGGCGTTCACTCCGGCCAGGACGGCGACCTCTTCGCGGCGCAGTCCGGCCACTCTGCGGGCTCCGTAGCTCGTCATGCCGACGTCCTGCGGCTGCAGGCCGGCGCGGCGTGCTCGCAGGAAGTCTCCCAGGTGGTTGTCGTCCATGGATTCAGGCTAGGCGGCGGCCCGGTGCACTGCCTGGGTGTGGCACGTCCAGGCAGCAAGCGTCCTGGTTGGTGGCCGCTGATCTGCCCAGACTCTGTCAGGAGCTGCTGCCGGACGGCCGTCATGCGGAGGCCCGCGGCGAGCGGCGCTGCGCGTACACCGGCCGATACACGGTGACCGGCAGCCACCTGAATTACATCGACGACACCGGGTTCACCGCCACGGGCGACATCCGGGAGCGCCTGGTCGCCGGAAGGCGAATCCGCTGTGGGCGGACCCATAAGTCCCCCCACAGCAGTGAGCCAGCATCAACGAGAAGCAAGGACCATATCCATGACAGGACAACGACTTGACGGCAAGGTCGCGCTGATCACGGGCGCGACCGGCGGCCTCGGCACAGCGACCGCCGGACTCTTCGCCCGCGAAGGCGCCCGGCCTCGATGTCTCCTCCGCGCGGGAGTGGGACGACGTGATCACCCTCGTGCGCGACCGGTTTGCCACGCCGGACGTGCTCGTGAACCTCGCCGGCATCGTGGACTGGCCCGGTACCGAGGACACGCGGGAAGAGGGGTGGGACCGCGTCACCAACGTGAACCAGAAAGGCACGTCACCGGCTCGGAGCTGGTGGTCGACGGCGGCCTCACCGCGCACTGAAACCGCGCACTTGACCCACCTGACTCGTTCACCGCGCCACTGCGCAGCACGCCAGGTGCCCCGCACCGGCGCCTGCCCTCACACTCACCTCTCCAGGGACCACACCATGACACCTGCAACTGCGTCCGCCGAAGCATCCGAGTCCACCGAGTTCGCCGGGAAGACCGCCCTCGTCACCGGGGCCGCGCGTGGCGTAGGCAAGGAGACCGTGGCGCTCCTCCATGCCCGCGGCGCCCGCGTCGTCGCCGTCGACCTACGCCCCGACATCACGACTCTGCCGGACGAGTTTCCCGGCGTACTCGCTGTGCGCGGCGACATCACGCGAGAAGAGACCGCCGCCCACGCGGTGCAATCGGCCCTGGACGCCTTCGGAGGACTGGACATCCTGGTGAACAACGCCGGACGCACCCTGAACAAGCCCATCACCGAAACCACCGCCGAGGACTGGGACGCCGTGATGGCGGTCAACGCCCGCGGCGCCTTCTTCTGCACCCGCGAAGCCTTCCGGGCCATGAAGGACCGCGGCGGCGGCGCCATCGTCAGTACCGGCTCCTATGCCGGCACCGTCGCCCTGCCCGAAGGCGTCGCCTACAGCGCGTCGAAGGGCGCTCTGGCCCAACTGACCAAGGTGCTCGCCGTCGAGGGCGGGCCGCTGGGCATCCGCGCCAACCTCGTTGCCGCAGGCGTCATCGAGACCGATTTCCTCGACACGATCCGCCCCGACAGCCGCTCATACCTGGCGTCCTTCGCCGAGGCGCAGCCCCTGGGCCGAGTCGCGCAGCCCGAAGAGATCGCCGAGGTCCTGTGCTTCCTGGCTTCACCACGCTCCAGCTTCATCACAGGAGCCGTGGTCGCCGCTGACGGCGGCTTCACCGCGGTATAGCGCCGCACCATGGCCGCCCCTGCACGCGCTGCGCGCCTTCTACGAGGCTGACCCCGACATGTCCCGCTCCATCGCCGACGTCGATCAGCCGGCGGGGCACAGTCGCGGTCCTTGAGGAACGACCCCACCCCACGGGCGAGCTGACCCCGATGCTGACCACTTGCTGACCTGAGTGCCCCCATCACGCCTCTGACCGGCACAAATGCCCAGACGCTAGGTCAAGGGCCATGCCCATGGCCTACAACGAGTGCCTCAGATCAGTCCCTCGGCGGTGAGCGGGTTCCTGGTCAGGGCGCGGTCGACGCCCAGCCACAGAGCGCCGGCCATTTCCATGATCTTGGGCTGGCCCATGATGTGCTGGCTGATCGTCGTGAGATCACGCAGGTGCCGCTCGACGGGGCACTTGCGGTAGATCGACGCGCTGCCGACGACGTCCGCCAGGAGTCGCACGCCGTCGCGACAGCTCCTGATGGTGTGCATGTGCGCGCCGACGAGGGCCGCCCGCAAGCGCAGTGACGGTACGTCCCCCTCCTCAAGGACCGACCAGAGTTCCCCGAGGACGCTGTACACGTAGCTGCGCGCCGAGCCCACCATGGCATGGGCCTGGGCGAGGCCGGCCCGCACCCGTGGGTCCTCCTTGGCGGGGCGCATCTCGGGCAGGGTGAGTTTGGTGGCCAGGATCTCCTCGACGTCCCGCAATGCGGCACGGGCGATGCCGAGCGGCACCCCGGGGACGTTCGCGAAGAACATGCCCGTCCAGCCGTAGAGGACACCATCGCGGCGGCGTTCGCGCAGGTCACGGAAGCGGAAGGTCTGCTCGGCCGGGACGAACGTTCCCTCGGTCCGGTAGTCGTGACTGCCGCTGCCCGCAAGACCGGTGGTGTCCCAGGTGTCGAGAATCTCGAACTCCTCGGCCGGGAGCATGGCCACACGTGTCTCCGGCCGCCCTTCCTCGGTCAGCGCCGGCTCGCCGTTCTCGTACACGACGGCGCCGCCGATGATCACGTCCGCGTGCGTGCACCCGCTGCCGAACTGCCATCGGCCCTCCAGCCGATAGCCGCCGTCGATCCGGTGCAGCTTCCCCGCCGGCACGATCCAGCCGGCCGTGATCGCGTCGAGGTTGGGATACAGCTTGCGGCCCACCTCGTCGTCGAGCGCGGAGGTGTAGAACCCTCCGTCGGACCCGATCATGGCGCACCAGCCGGCCGCGCCGTCGGCTGCCGACAGTTCCTCCACGATCTCGGTCTGCGTGCAGATGTCGACCTCCGGGCCGCCCCACGCCCGGGGCATCGGCATGCGGAAGACGCCGGTCGAGCGCAGTGCGTCGACGGCCCGGTCCGTGAGCCGGCGGCCTTGCTCGCTCGCCGCGGCCTCCTCGCGCAACACCGGTGCGACAGCACGGGCATTGGCCAGGATCGCCTGGCCGTCCAGGGAGTTGGAGCCAGATACCAGAGCCATGATCGACACCTTCTGTCAGGCCGGAGCAGCTTCTATGACACGAAAGTCGGAGCCGGGAACGGTCGCCGCGCGGGTCAGCTTGAAGCCGGCGTCTTCGAGCAGGCGTCGGAACTGGCCTTCCGTACGCTCCCGACCGCCGGTGGCAGCCATCATGTGAAGGTCGAGCAGGAGCGCGGTGGCGTCGCTCCGGCTTCCAGGGGTGACCTGTTCCGGCAGCGCGCGCTCCAGGATGTACACCCGTCCGTCGTCGGAGACGGCGGCTCGGATGTTGCGGAGGATGGTGGTGCATTCCTCGTCGTTCCAGTCATGCAGGATCTGCTTCAGGAGATAGGCGTCGCAGTCGGCGGGCACCGAGCGGAAGAAGTCTCCGCTCTCCGTGCGGCCCCGGGCGGCGACACCGGCGTCGGAGAGTGTGCCGGACGCGATCTTCAGCCCGGACGGCACGTCGTAGACGACGCCCTCCAGGTCGGGGTGGGCCCGCAGGACGTGCGCCATGAGCGTGCCGTCGCCGCCGCCGACGTCGACCACGGTCCGGCACCGGGAGAGATCGACGGCCGCCAGGATTCCCGGCACCAGATCGCGCGTGTTCTCGGACATGGCCAGGTTGAATGTCGCCGACGCTTCTGGATGGCTCGCGTAGTACTCGTCCCACCCGACGCCGTGAGCCAGCCTCCAGGGCGTTGTCCCTGTCTGTATGCCGGGCACCAACTCCCCCCAGCTGCGCCAGACTTCGGGTCCGCACATGGTGATCATCAGGCCTTTGACCGAGTCGGGTGCGTCGGTCCTGAGCGGTTGTCCGAGTTCCGCGAGCCCGAAGAGATCGTCCCTGATCGGGTTCACCACTCCCAGGGCCGCGAGGGCCAGCAACAGCCGGTGCAGGGAGGGCGCGTGCGATCCGGTCCGCTCGGCCAGTTCGTCGGTGGTCCGCGGCCCTTCGGCCAGCAGATCGGGAATCCCCAACTCGGCTGCGGAGCATATTGATTTCGCGGCCATGGCCTGCACGACAAATCCCAGGAGGCGGGTCTGTGCGGGCGGCTGCCGATCGCTTGGCACAGTTCAGCTCCCCATTGCCTCGGCCGCGCACAGCTTCAGTTCATCCACATCCGCTGCGATTCCCCGCATGGTGACCTTTCTGTGGAAGTAGTGGTAGCTACGGGAGATCGCGTAGTCGATGTGCTCCTTGCTGTCCGTCATGAAATACGTGACGAAGTCGTGCACGTCCTCGTCCCCCAGTACATGAAAGGGGGTGTGGCGGACGGGGATCGTGCCGAAGTCCGTGAACAACGGCAGGATTTCGTACCTGATGAGGCCGGCGACGAAGTCGTACCCCTTCACATGCGACAGGAGCGCGCAGTTTCTCATGATGATCCCCAGCAGGAGATCGCCCTTGTAGGACTGCTCGACAGCCACATTGTTCACTTCAAGTATCTTTTTTCCGCGGCCTCCGGGGATCGTGCGGTGAAATGCCGATTCGGGGGCTGCGGGCGTCAGTCTGAAGATGGCTACGAGCTGACCGCGGAAGGTGACTTTGTAGCACTCGGACGACGCCCTCGGAAGGAAGTCCTCGCTGAAGAGTCCGAGCGGCTTGAGGGCCCCTCTCAGGAAATCGCCGTACTCCTGGAGCTCGTGTACGTTCGCGATTTCGGAGGTCTGGTACTTGCGCACTTCCCGGAGGACATGGTCATCCCTCGGTGAAGCGACGTACGTGATGGGTGAGTCCATGTCCTGATTCGCCAGAACGTCATCGTCGGTGAGCTGCAAGACCCCTCCAAGGTCATTACTACGCCGGGGATCCGCCAGTACTACGCCGCTGCGAGCACATCCTTGAACATCTGGCTGTAGTAATGAATCGTCATCCTCCGCCCCTGGATCACCTCGTCAAGATCGGATTCCTTGATGAGGAGGTTGTCGACGGCGTCCTTGACTTCCTCGATGTGTTTCGCGTCGAATCCGGCGTGGCTGTGGATGAACGTCACCTGATTGGACTTCAGCCCGTAGGTGTCCTTGAGGATTTCAGCCATCGCACCGCCCAGTTCGGCACCGAGCCCTTCGGTGAGACTGGCCACCCCGAGGATTCCGAGAGGGCTGCCGTAGGTCGCCATGTAGTAGTTCTGCGAGACGAGTCCCCAGGAGCCGGGCTTCGGCGGTACCGCGAGTACCGCATCGGGGTCCTCACCGAGCGCCCTGAGGTCCTTGATGCAGAAGAGGTCGTGGTTGTTCTCCTCCTGGACCTGCTCGAAGAACCAGTCCCGCAGCTTGCGGTAGTCGTCCTCGAGCCTGGCGCCGGCCAGGGACAGCATCCGGGAGGTGTGCCGCACCATGTGGTACGTCTCCCGCAGGTAGCTGACGTAGTGCTCCGGCTTCATCTTCCCGCCGACCACGAGTTCGATCAGCGGGTTCTGCTCGATTTCTGCCTTGAAGTCGTTCTCCGTCGCAGCGAGGAGTTTCTCGAAGTTGGTCATGAGCAGCATGCCTTTCGTCGGGAAGCCGGGCGCACGGGAGTTGAACCAAAGGTCACGCACCGGAGAGCGGGCCGGCGGTCGTTCGCCCGCCGACCCGGCCCCCGGACGAACGTCCTCAGGCCGACCGGAAATCGAATTACTTCTTCACGCCGTCCGGGAAGGGGAAGAGGCGGAAACTGCCGACGGAGCGGGCGAGTACGTTCCCCTCCGGGTCCGTGAGCCTGCCCTCGAGGAAGGCGGATCTTCCGCTCATCGACGTGATACGGCCCTCGCCGAAAACCTCACCGGGGAGAACCGGCCTGATGAAGTCGGTGGTCATGGAGATGGTGACCGGAAGGAACTCCGCCTCGGTCAGGCCGACGACGGCCGATCCCATGCACTCGTCCAACATGGCCGAGATAAAGCCGCCATGAACCGTTCCACCAGGGTTGGTGAAGTTCTTGGCCGCGGTGAAGGAGAGGTGGATGGACTGTGACTCTTTGTCGAGTGACAGCAGAGTCCAATTGATCATCTCGGCCACGGGTGGCCGAGGGCCGAGGCGGTCATAGACCGTTTCGTCTCTGAGGTCTGTTGACAAGTTCGGGACGCTTCCCTTCTCGTCGCCCTCACCGTCGGAGTACGCGATCAACTAGCCGATGCCGACGGTGCGTGGGGGCGGGATACCGCAGCTGGCGGCATTCATGGTTGGCCGTGGCCAAAGATCGTGTCAAGAGCGATCCGAACCAAATTTCGCCCAGGGAAGCAGACCTGCTGATGACAGCATCGAAACAATTCAAGCCGGTAGTTCGGTGGCAGACGGGCCTGCCCCGCGGCGGCGCATGGAGTGGACAACGAAGCTTCCCTGTAATGGCTTTGGCCAGCTTCACCGCTGTTCCGGACACGCCTCGGTTGCCATTGACCGCCGGGAGTCGCTCGCCCTAGCCTCACTTGCCGGACAGCCTCGATCCAGCCCGTCCGGCCAAAGGCCGCAGGGTCCAATTTGCGCCACGAATGCAACCACACGTCTCCCTCTCGGAGGTTGGTTAGTAGTGAGCACCTTTGACTTCTATGTGACACCCACGCCGCGGGAGATCTGGAACGTTCCCATGGCCGGAAACGCGGGCTTCACCTGGGAATACGACGACGGCCGCGACCGGCTGCTCAACCTGTACCAGAAGGGCAAGGACAAGCAGTGGGACGCCCGGTCACGCATCGACTGGGACCTGGAGGTCGACCCGGACGACGCCGCGGGCCTCCCCGAGCAGTTCAACCCGCTCTTCGGCTCGCCGATCTGGGACCGCATGAGCCAGAAGGAGCGCACCGAGTTCACCCGCCACCAGGGATCATGGCTTTTCAGCCAGTTCCTGCACGGCGAGCAGGGCGCGCTGAACGTCTCGGCACGCATCGTGCAGTCCGCCCCCGACATGGATTCCAAGTTCTACGCAGCCACCCAGACCATGGACGAGGCGCGGCATGTGGAGCTGTACTCGCGGTTCCTGCGCGAGAAGGTCGGGATGCACTACCCGATCAACCAGGACCTGGCCAAGCTCCTGGCCGAGTCGCTGGAGGACTCTCGCTGGGACCTCCCCTACCTCGGCATGCAGGTGCTCATCGAAGGCCTGGCCCTCGCCGCGTTCGGCCTCTTCCGCGATGTGTCGACCACCCCGCTGGTCAAACAGCTGCTCGCCTACGTCATGCAGGACGAGGCACGCCATGTCGCCTTCGGGCGGCTCGCGCTGAAGGACTACTACAGCGAACTGACCTCCAAGGAGCGGGCCGAGCGCGAGGAGTTCGTCGTGGAAGGCTGCTACCTGCTGCGGGACCGGTTCAAGGGCAAGGAGGTCTACGAGCACCTCGGCATGCCGCTCGACGAGTGCATGGAGTTCGTCGACAACTCCGAGATGTACCAGCTCTACCAGTCGCTGCTGTTCAGCCGCGTCGTGCCCTGCGTGAAGGACGTCGGCCTGTGGGGCAGGAAGGTGCAGGACGCCTACGGCCAGATGGGCATACTCGACAACGCCAAGGCTGATCTGGAAGCACTCATGAAGCAGGACGAGGACATCGCCGAGGCCGTGGACCAGGAGCGCTACGCGAACGAACTGGCGGTCCGCAAGCGGGAGGTGGACGACGCGATCGCCCTCGGCGGAGACGAGTCCCCGTCCGAGTAGGGTCTGCTCCCATGAACGAGAACGCGGAGCGGAAGGGCCCCTTCTGGGACTTCCTGGCCGGCCGGACACCTGCCCCGGCCGCTGCGAAGACACTGGGGTGGGAACTGATCGCGGTCGACCCCGATGAGGGAACCATCGAGGTGGCCTTCCGGGCCACGGAACAGTTCCTCAACCCCATGGGAGTGGTCCAGGGCGGGTTCCTGGCCGCGATGCTCGACGACACGATGGGCCCTGCCCTTGTGGCGACGCTCCCCGACGGCCAGTTCGCCCCCACGCTCGATCTTCACGTGCAGTTCCTGCGGCCGGCCGGACCGGGGCGGATCGTGGGGCGGGGCCGGATCGTCCAGCGCGGCAAGGAGGTGTGCTTCCTGGCCGGCGAGCTCCTGACGTCCGACGGCAAACAGATCGCGGTGGCCACGGCGACCACTCGTGTCAAGACGGTGTCCGGCGGCGCGGGCTGAGCGCCCGTCGGGGTCGCTTTTGCGGCAACTCCGCATATGTATACGGCCGTTCGACGCATGGAACTCTCAACTCCGGATAGTGATCCGCTCAGACCGCGCGACTCCCGAGGCCAGTGGCCCGAGCCGCGCGGGGCTGCCGCGCCCGGGCGTGATTCCCACAACTGAAGGGTTCCTCCACGTGCAATCGGCCCAAGAGTTCGGCGACAACCCCGTTGAAGTACGAGAGACCGGCCACTACACCGAGGAGTACGTCCCCAGCTTCGTCGAGAAGTGGGACTCACTCATAGATTGGGAGAAGAGGGCGGAGAGCGAGGGGAACTTCTTCATCGACCTGCTGCGCAAGCGGGGAGTGAAGAGCGTCCTCGACGTCGCGACAGGAACCGGCTTTCACTCCGTGCGACTGCTGCAGGCCGGATTCGAGACCGTGAGTGCCGACGGCAGCGCGGAGATGCTGGCCATGGCCTTCGCGAACGGCACCAAGCAGGGCGGCCACATCCTGCGCGTCGTCCAGGCGGACTGGCGCTGGCTCAACAGAGACGTCCACGGCGAGTACGACGCCATCGTCTGTCTCGGCAACTCCTTCACGCACCTCTTCTCGGAGCGCGACCGGCGCAGGGCGCTGGCCGAGTTCTACGCGATGCTCAAACACGACGGCATCCTCATTCTGGACCAACGCAACTACGACGCGATTCTGGACGACGGGTACACCAGCAAGCACACGTACTACTACTGCGGTGACGACGTCACCGTGGAGCCGGAGTACGTCGACGAGGGTCTGTGCCGCATGCGGTACGGGTTCCCGGACGAATCCGTGTACCACCTCAATATGTTCCCGCTACGGAAGGAGTACGTCCGCCGCCTCATGTCCGAGGTGGGCTTCCAGCGCATCGAGACCTACGGCGACTTCCAGCACACCTACCGGGGCGAGCAGCCGGACTTCTTCGTGCATGTGGCGGAGAAGGAGTTCCGGATGGACGACGAGAAGGAGGCGCGGTACGCCGGCGCGGTCAACACCGCCCGCAGCTACTACAACTCGTCCGACGCAGACACCTTCTATGCCACGGTGTGGGGCGGTGAGGACATCCACATCGGCCTCTACGAACGCCCCGGGGAGCCCATCGCCGACGCGAGCCGCCGCACCGTCCAGCGGATGGCCTCGAAGCTGGAGCTGACACCGGATTCCGTGGTGCTCGACCTCGGCTCGGGCTACGGCGGTTCGGCCCGGTATCTGGCCGAGACGTACGGCTGCCGGGTTCTCGCGCTCAACCTCAGCGAGGTGGAGAACCAGCGCCACGAGGAGCTGAACTCGGCACGTGGTCTCACCGACAGGATCGAGGTCATGGACGGGTCCTTCGAGGACATCCCGTACCCGGACGCCTCGGTCGATGTCGTCTGGTCCCAGGACGCGTTCCTGCACAGCGGAAACCGCGTCCAGGTGCTCGCCGAGATCGCGCGGGTGCTGCGGCCGGGCGGCCGTGTCATCTTCACCGACCCGATGGCGGCGGACGGCTGCCCCACCGGTGTCCTGCAGCCGATCCTCGACCGCATCCACCTGGACGACATGGGCTCGCCCTCCTTCTACGCACGCGAGCTGACCCGGCTCGGGTTCACCGCTGTCGACGGCGGCTTCGAGGAGCACCGCGAGCAGTTGGTGACCCACTACGCGCGCGTCCTTGAGGAGACCGGGCACCAGGAGGCCCAAGGGCTCGCGAGGAAGGTCAGCCACGACTACCTCGCCCAGATGAAGAAGGGCCTCGGTCACTGGGTCGACGGAGGCCGTGACGAGCACATCACGTGGGGCATCTTCCACTTCAGGCTCGACGACAAAGGCTAGCCTCGCGCCCTCGCGAGGCGGGATGTCCGAGTCCTGATCGGAAACCACGTGTACGCGACCGGCCCGGCTGGATCTCTCCAGCCGGGCCGGCGCTCGGTACAGAGAACCGCCCTACGCCGCCACCTCCACGGCCACGTCCCCCTTCACCGCGAACTGCGTCCGGTACAGCTCCGCGTACCGGCCCTCCACCGTGAGCAGTTCCTCGTGCGTCCCGCGCTCCACGATCCGCCCTGCCTCCACGACGAGGATCTGATCGGCGGACCGCACCGTCGAGAGCCGGTGCGCGATGACGATCGCGGTGCGTCCCTCCAGCGCCTCGGCCAGCGCTTCCTGCACCGCCGCCTCCGAGGTGTTGTCGAGGTGCGCCGTGGCCTCGTCGAGGATGACCACCCGCTGCTGGGCGAGCAGCAGCCGGGCGATGGTCATCCGCTGGCGCTCGCCGCCGGAGAGGCGGTAGCCGCGCTCGCCGACCACGGTGTCGAGGCCGTCCGGCAGGGAGCGTACGAGGTCTTCGAGGCGGGCCCTGCGCAGGACGTCCCACAGGTCGTCCTCGGTGGCCTCGGGGCGGGCGAGCAGCAGGTTGGCGCGGACCGACTCGTGGAAGAGGTGGCCGTCCTGGGTGACCATGCCGAGGGTCTGGCGCATCGACGCCGCCGAGAGGTCGCGGACGTCGACCCCGCCGATCCGGACGGCCCCGCCGTCCGTGTCGTACAGCCGGGGAAGCAGTTGCGCGATCGTCGACTTGCCCGCGCCCGACGACCCGACGAGTGCCACGGTCTGGCCCGGCTCGGCGCGGAAGGAGAGGCCGTGCAGGACTTCGTCGCCGCCTCGGGTGTCGAGGGAAGCCACCTCTTCGAGGGAGGCCAGGGAGACCTTGTCGGCTGAGGGGTAGCCGAAGCGGACGTCGTCGAACTCCACCGCCACCGGGCCCGCGGGGACCTCGGTCGCGTCCGGCTTCTCGTCGATCAGCGGCTTCAGGTCGAGGACCTCGAAGACCCGCTCGAAGCTGACGAGCGCGCTCATGACCTCGACTCGCGCTCCGGCCAGGGAGGTCAGCGGCGCGTAGAGGCGGGTCAGGAGCAGGGCGAGGGACACGATCGCGCCCGCCTCCAGGGTGCCGTGCAGGGCGAAGTAGCCGCCGAGGCCGTAGACGAGGGCCAGGGCGAGGGCCGACACCAGCGTGAGCGCGGTGATGAACGTGGACTGCGCCATGGCCGTACGGACACCGATGTCCCGTACCCGGCGTGCCCGTGTGGCGAACTCCTGGGACTCGGCGCCCGGACGCCCGAAGAGCTTGATGAGCGTGGCGCCCGGGGCGGAGAACCGCTCGGTCATGCGCGTGCCCATCGCCGCGTTGTGGTGTGCGGCCTCGCGCTGGAGCTTGGCCATCCGGGAGCCCATGCGGCGCGCGGGCACGATGAAGACAGGGAGCAGGATCAGCGCGAGGAGCGTGATCTGCCAGGAGAGTTTCAGCATCACGGCCAGCGTCAGGAGCAGCGTGACCACGTTGCCGACGACACCCGAGAGCGTGTTGCTGAACGCGCGCTGGGCGCCGATCACGTCGTTGTTGAGGCGGCTGACGAGCGCGCCGGTGCGGGTACGGGTGAAGAAGGCGACGGGCATGCGCTGTACGTGGTCGAAGACGGCCGTCCGCAGGTCGAGGATGAGGCCCTCCCCCAGGTTCGCCGAGAGCCAGCGGCCGAGCAGGCCGAAGCCCGCCTCCGCGACGGCGATGGCGGCGATGAGCAAGGCGTACCGCACGACGAGCGAGGACTCGCCGTCCGAGACGATCGTGTCCACGACGCTGCCCGCGAGGACGGGGGTCGCCACGGCGAGCAGCGCGGTGACGATGCTCAGGATGACGAAGTAGACGATGCGGCGCTTGTGCGGCCGGGCGAAGGTGCCGATGCGGCGCAAGGTGGCGCGGGCGAAGGGACGGCGGTCCTGCTCGGCGTGCATGACGCTCTGCAGCTGGCTCCAGGCTGTCGTTTCCATGCTCATGAGAAGAACGTAGAACCTCAAGTTTCCTTGAGGTCAAGCGTCGGAGTCAAGTCACCGGAACGAGGCCCCCGCGCGTCCCTGCCGCATCCCTTGACCCGCATGTAACAGGAACGTACTTTCGCTTCAACTCTTGTGGCCATCACAGAGGTTGTCGACTTCCTGACGCGAGAAGGCGAACACATGCGAGAGCTACGAAGGCGTACTCTGCTGTCCGCGATCGGCGGCACGGCCGTCGCGGGAGGCGGCCTCACCGCCGTCGGCACCGGAATCGCCCAGGCCGCGCCGCAGCGCACGAGCCCCCTCGATCCGGAGATCGAGAAGCTGCTCGACCGTATGACTGTCGAAGAGAAGCTGGGGCAGTTGCAGCAGCTCCCGTGGGCCGTCAGCACGGGACCCGGCGGCAGCGAGACGAAGGACGTCGAGGACGCGGCGCGCGCCGGACGGCTCGGTTCTGTCCTGAACATCTTCGGCGCCAAGAGCAGCAACGCCCTGCAGCGCATGGCCGTGGAGGAGTCCCGGCTCGGCATTCCGCTGCTGTTCGGGCTCGACGTCATCCATGGCCTGTGGACGACGTTCCCGATCCCCCTCGCCCAGGCGTCGAGCTTCGACCCGGAGGTCACCAGGCGGGACGCCGAGGTGTCGGCGAAGGAGTCCCGGTCGAACGGCGTGCACTGGACGTTCTCGCCGATGATGGATGTCACGCACGAACCGCGGTGGGGCCGGATCGCCGAGGGCTGCGGAGAGGACCCGTACCTCACGACGGCGTTCGCCGTGGCCAAGGTGGAGGGATACCAGGGCGAGAAGGGTTCGGGGCTCGACGCCAAGGACCGCATCGCCGCCTGCGCCAAGCACTTCGTCGCGTACGGCGGGGCCGAGGGCGGCCGGGACTACAACACGGTCGACGTGTCGGAGTCGCGCCTGCGCAACCACTATCTGCCGCCGTTCAAGGCCGCGTTGGATGCGGGCGTGGCCACGGTGATGGCCTCCTTCAACACCATCAGCGGCGTCCCGGCCCACGGCAACTCCCACACGCTCACCGACATCCTGTACAAGCAGTGGGGCTTCGACGGCTTCGTCGTCAGCGACTGGAACGGCGTCGACGAGCTCATCGCGCACGGCTTCGCCGAGGACGGCGCCGACGCGGCCCGCCTCGCGCTGAACGCCGGCGTCGACATGGAGATGGCGAGCACGGACCTGGCCAAGCACGGCAAGAAGCTCCTGAGCAGCGGCAGGATCAGCGAGAAGCGCCTTGACGAGGCCGTCGCGCGGGTCCTGCGCCTGAAGTTCGATCTCGGCCTCTTCGAGAACCCGTACGTCGACGAGGACGCCGCCATCGACAAGCCGTCCGCCGGGGCCCGCAAGGCCGCCCGTGAGACCGCCGCCCGCTCGATGGTGCTCCTGAAGAACGACGGCAAGGCGCTTCCGCTCAAGAAGTCGGCGGGGTCGATCGCGGTGGTCGGCCCGTTCGGCGACTCCGACGACCTCCTTGGCACGTGGACGTTTCCCGGCGCGACGAAGAACTTCCCCTCGGGCAAGGTGCTCGCCGCGGTGAAGGCCGCGGCTCCGCGGGCGAAGGTGACGTACGCGAAGGGCGTCGACCCCGAGGGCACGGACACCGGCGGCATCCCGGCTGCGGTCGCCGCGGCCAAGGACGCCGATGTCACCGTCGTGGTCGTCGGTGAACCCCCGGCGATGAGCGGCGAGGCGGCGGCGCGCAGCGACATCAGCCTGCCGGGCGGGCAGGAGAAGCTGATCGCGGCGATCGCGGGGACGGGCAAGCCGTTCGTGGTGGTCCTGGTCAACGGGCGCCCGCTGACCATCGGCGACTGGCTCAAGTCGGCGCCCGCCGTCCTCGAGGCCTGGCACCCGGGACTCGAGGCGGGCAACGCGATCGCCGACGTGCTGTTCGGCGAGGTCGCTCCGGGCGGCAAGCTGCCCGTCTCGTTCCCGCGCACGGTCGGCCAGATCCCCGTCCACTACAACCACGAGTCGACCGGCCGCCCCTACAGCGCGGACAACAAGTACACGTCCAAGTACCTCGACCTGCCCCCGGACCCGCAGTTCGCCTTCGGCCACGGGCTCTCCTACACGGACTTCGAGATCGGCGAGCCGAGGCTGAGCCGCGAGCGCGTCTCGGCGCATGCGCTGCGCGAGGGCGACACCGTGGAGGTCTCGGTCACCGTCCGCAACACGGGCGAGCGCGCGGGCGACGAGGTCGTCCAGCTGTACGTCCACGACATCGCGGCGAGCATCACGCAGCCGGTGCGCAGGCTGCGCGGGTTCCGCCGGGTGACGCTGGAGCCAGGCAGGTCGAAAGTCGTCCGCTTCCAGCTCGGCGCCGATGACCTCGGGTTCTGGACGAACGCGGAGAGCGGTGAGTTCCGTGTCGAGGAAGGGGCGGTGGACATCTACGTCGGCAACAGCTCCGAGGCCGAGGACAAGAAAAGGCTGACGATCACGTAGCGGCAGGGCAGAAGACAGGAGTGCGGGCCGGGTCCGGTGGGGCCCGGCCCTTGCACGTCAGCCGATCAGCCGATCAGCCGAGTTCGAGCGTGGTCACGCCGAAGACCCGTTCCTCGGCCAGGTCCCGCACCGGGCCGGTGTACATGCGGGCGGTCTCGAACGTCGGCTTCATGCCGCGCGCCTCAGCGAGGGCGACGGCATGCGGCTGGGACTCGGGGACGTCGATGACGACGGGCGCGCCGTCCGCCTCCGCCGTCAGCGCGTCGAAGAGCTCCTCCGCGCCTGCGGGCGTATCGGCGAACAGGGGCCCGATGCGCAGGGCTCCCTGGGCCGGGCGGAGCACGCCGTATCCAGTGACCCGGCCGTCGACGATGCGGGCGAGGGCGCGGTGCCCGGGAGCGGTGAGCCAGGACTCCAGGAAGCGCGGGCGGTCGGCGGGGTAGCTCGCGGCGTCGTACGCGGTGATCGCCCGCAGGCCCGCGGCCTCGACCGGCAGGATCTGTGCGGGTCTTGAGGCACCTGAGGGCACGGGGCCCACGTAGCGGATGGTGCGGTGGGCGAGCTCGAAGCCCGAGCGGCGGTAGTTGTCCTGCTGGGCGACCACGCCGTCGAGTCCTACGGTGCGGGTCCCCGCGTGGGCGAGGGCCGCCCGCCAGGTGGCGAGACCGTGGCCGCGGCCGCGCTGGTCGGGGCGTACGAGGTAGAAGCCCAGGAAGGCGTACACCTCGTCGTAGTTCACGACCGAGATCGCGGAGACCGGCTCGTCCTCGATACAACCGATGAAGAATCCGTCGGGGTCCTGCGCGAAGAAGGACAGGGCGTCCCGCAGACCCGGGTTCCAGCCCTCGTCCGCCGCCCATCCGCTGACGACCTGCCAGTCGTCGAGCGTCGCCCGCGAGATGGTGAGCCGCCCAGGGACCGAATCTGTCATCGCTGCACCCTTCGTACGCCGGAGGGGACCGTCCCGCGGCCCGGATCCATCCTGCCCGACTCCCGGCCCCACTACCCGAGCCATAAGCGCTCCTTTCAGGGGTACTTGGCTCCGGTATTGGGGTGATTTGAGCCTGATATCTGCTGTGGAGGGAATTCCCGGAAGAGGCCTGGAAGGCTGGCGCCCGGGTGCGAGGCCGACCGTTCATCCATTTCCGGCCTTTTCTCAACTAGCCCTGATAAACAACTACTTGCAGTCACGGAACAACGCGAAGACGATCGGCGCCGGATGCCGTCACGGCAGCCAGGAAAATCGTTCTTCCAGGAGGTTCCAGTGAACGACCGGCTCACACTCGGTCCGGATGCCGCACGGCAACTCGCGACGACCACCAAGACCACCCCGCAGATGCGCGGCATCACCCCGCGCTATCTGCTGCGCGCCCTGCCCTGGGTGGACGTCGAGTCGGGCACCTACCGGGTGAACCGCCGCCGGACGTTCGTGCTCGGCGACGACCGCATCACCACGTACGAGGAGAGCGGCTCGCAGCACGTCGTGCCCGGCGACTTACGTGAGGTGCCCTACCTGCGCGACGCCGACGACGCGCTGCTCGCGGAACTGGCCGGCGCCTTCACCGAGGTCACCTTCGAGGCCGGGCAGGTCCTCGCCCAGGAGGGCGACCCCGCCGACCGGCTGTGGGTGGTCGTGCAGGGCAGGGCCGAGAAGCGGGTGACCGGGCGGTACGGCGAGGACGCGCTGCTCGAAGTCATCGGCGACGGGCAGTTCTTCGACCTCGGCGCGTGGACCCGGACCGCCGCGATGCCCTACCGCGTCAAGGCGCTCACCCCGGGGGTGGCGCTCTGCGCCGACCGCAGCGCGCTGGCGGCGCTCGCCGACCGGGACGAGGGTCTGGGCGGCGCGATCACCGCGTACTGCGACGGGGACACCATGACGCCCGGCACCGAGGTGCCGGTGGACCTGACCGCGGGGCACGTCGGGGAGCCCGATCTGCCGGGGACGTTCGTCGACTTCGAGGACGCGCCGCGCGAGTACCACATGACGCTCGCGCAGACGGTGCTGCGCGTGCACACCCGGGTCGCCGACCTCTACAACGGGCCCATCGACCAGACCCGCGCGCAGTCCAACCTCACCGTCGCGGCGCTGCGGGAACGGCAGGAGTCCTCGCTCCTGAACCACCCGGAGCACGGCCTGTTCCACAACGTCTCCGCCGGGCAGCGGGTCCAGTCGCGTACCGGTGCCCCTACCCCCGACGACCTGGACGAGCTCCTGACGCGGGTCTGGAAGCAGCCCGGCTTCTTCCTGGCCCACCCCAGGGCGATCGCCGCCTTCGGCCGCGAATGTACCCGGCGGGGCGTGCCCCCGGTGACGGACAACCGGTTCGGGAGCCCGCTCCTGACGTGGCGCGGCGTACCGCTCCTTCCTTCGGACAAGGTGCGGTTCTCGGGCGGCATGGGAGCAGGCCTCGGCACCACCGAGATTCTGCTGATGCGGACGGGCGAGGCCGAGCAGGGTGTGGTGGGGCTGCGTCCCTCCGGCGTCGCGGACGAGGTCGAACCGGGCCTGTCCATGCGGAACATGGGCGTCGACCAGAAGGGGATCACGTCGTACCTGATGACGGCGTATTTCAACACGGCGGTCCTGGTCGAGGACGCCATCGCCGTCCTGCAGAACGTCGAGGTATCGAACTACCATGACTATTCCTGACGTCACTGCGCGAGGGCTCGGCGTTCCGGGGCTGCCCACAGCGGTTCCGGGGTCGACGGCGGTGACGCCGACGGCCCCCGCGGAACCCGCTCCCCCGGCCGCGACCCCGGGCGCGATCCCGGGCGCGGGCGCGCTCCCGCAGCTCCAACCGCCCGCGTTCTCCCCGGAGTCGGCCCGCCAGGACATCCCGATCCTGCACCGCTCCGTCAACGGCCACCCCCTCGTCTGGCTCGACAACGGCGCCACCACGCAGAAGCCGCGCCAGGTCATCGAGGCGCTCGGTGCCTACTACGGCGCCGCGAACTCCAACATCCACCGGGGCGCGCACACCATGGCGCGCGAGGCGACGGAGATGTACGAGGCGGGGCGGTCGGCGGTCGCGGAGTTCCTGGGCGCCGGGTCGCCGGACGACATCGTGTTCGTACGCGGCACGACCGAGGCCATCAACCTCGTCGCCCAGAGCTGGGGGCGGGCCAACCTCGGTCCCGGGGACGACATTCTGGTGGCAGTCCTCGAGCACCACTCCGACATCGTCCCCTGGCAGTTGATCGCGAAGGAGACCCGTGCCCGGGTCGTCCCGATCCCCCTCACGCCCGAGGGCGCGATCGACCAGGACGCCTACGCCGACCTCCTCTCGTCCCGCACACAGCTCGTCGCCGTCAGCCACGCGTCGAACGTCCTCGGCACCGTCCCGCCCGTGAAGGAGATGACCGCCCTCGCCCACCGCTACGGCGCCAAGGTCCTGGTGGACGGGGCGCAGGCCGTCGCGCACTTCCCGGTCGACGTGCAGGACCTGGACGCCGACTTCTACGCCTTCTCGGGGCACAAGCTCTTCGCCCCGACCGGCATCGGCGCGCTCTACGCGAAGCCGGAGATCCTGCAGGCCATGCCGCCGTGGCAGGGCGGCGGCAACATGATCGAGTCGGTCGGCTTCACGCGGACCACGTTCGCGCCGGTCCCGCACCGCCTGGAAGCCGGCACCGGCCACATCTCAGGCGTGGTCGGCCTGCTTGCCGCCCTGAACTGGTTCACGTCCTTCGATCGGGACGCCGTCGCCGCATACGAGACGGCGCTCATGACGTACGCGCAACAGGCGCTGGCCACGGTGCCTGGCCTGGACGTCCTGGGTTCGGCGCCCGAACGGATCGCGGTCCTCACCTTCTCGCTCGCGGGCCACGACCCGGCCGGGATCGCGGACTGGCTCGACCGCGACGGGATCGCCATCCGCGCGGGGCACCACTGTGCCCAGCCCGCGCTCGCCCACTACGGCCTGGAGACCGCCGCCCGCGCGTCACTCGCGCTCTACAACACGTCCGAGGAGGTGGACCAGCTGGTGGCGTCCTTGCGCCGACTCCAGGAAGCGCCGGAGGCCAAGCAGCCTCAGCGGCCCTAGTCGGGAGGGCCCTAGCCGGGAGGGCGTTAGCCGGGACGGCGCCTCCTCGCGCCATGCCGGACGGGCTGGATGTTCCAGCCCGTCCGGCGTGCGCGGACCGGGGTCCGGAGGGGGCGGGGCCTAGTCCCCCCTGGTGCTCAGCACTCCCATCCGCTCCCACAGGTCACGCTCCACCGCCGAAGGCGGCACATCCGCGGCGAGGCACTCGGGATGCCCGGCCGACGGCCCGCACAACTCCGGCTCGCCCACGGTCACGGGCGCCCCTCCGATGTACGCGCCCCATACCCACGCCGCCGCACCCAACGCCGTCGGGTCCGGCACCAGCCACGCCAGCAAGCCGCCCGACGGCCACCGCCAGCTCTTCCGTCCCACCGCGCCCTCCTTCCGTCACGTCGTCCACCGGCATGGATCGTCATCGTGCGGACCGGCACTGAAGGGACGCTGAAGCCTCAACCGGGTAGGGCGGGGTTCATCGGGGTGTCCAGTTTCCAGGGAGCATGGTCGGATAGACGACGTACATCGACTGAGCTTCGGGAGGCAGGATGTTCGTCCCGTTCGGGGCCCTTGATTTTCTGGACCGCGCCACGGCCGTGTACGGGGACCGGGTCGGCATCGTCGACGAGCCCGATCAGCCGGCCGAGGCCTGGGAAGGGCTCACCTACCGGCGTGTGGGTGAGCTGGCGCGGGCCCAGGCCGCCGGTCTCGACGCACTCGGGGTGCCGCACGGCGCACGGGTGGCGGTGGTCTCGCCCAACAGCGCGAGGCTGCTGACGTCGTTCTTCGGCGTCAGCGGCCACGGCCGGGTCCTCGTGCCGGTCAACTTCCGCCTCTCGGCCGAAGAGGTGAGCTACATCGTCGCGCAGTCGGGGGCGAGCGTCCTGCTGGTCGACCCCGAGCTGGAGGACCGCCTCTCGGAGGTTGCCTGCAAGCACCGCTTCACGCTCGGCGCACAGGCTGACGCGGAGCTGTACCGGTTCGACACCGAGCCCGAGCCCTGGGAGCACGACGAGAACGCGACCGCGACCATCAACTTCACCAGCGGAACGACCGCGCGCCCCAAGGGCGTACAGATCACGCACCGCAACATCTGGGTGAACGCCCTCACCTTCGCGCTGCACGCCGGGGTCACGGACCGGGACGTGTACCTCCACACCCTGCCGATGTTCCACGCCAACGGCTGGGGCATGCCCTTCGCCATGTCCGGCATGGGTGCGCGGCAGATCGTGCTGCGCAAGGTGGACGGCGCGGAGATCCTGCGCCGAGTGGCCGAGCACGGGGTCACGGTGATGTGCGCGGCGCCCGCCGTGGTCAACGCGGTGCTTGCCGCCGCGCGGTCGTGGGACGGGGAGATCCCGGGCCGGGACCGGGTGCGCATCATCGTCGCGGGAGCTCCGCCGCCCACCAAGACGGTCGAACAGGTCGAGTCCGAGCTGGGCTGGGAGTTCATCCAGATCTACGGCCTCACCGAGACCTCGCCCCTGCTCACCATCAACCGCACCCGAGCCGAATGGGACGGCCTCACCTCGCAGCAGCGCGCGGAGAAGCTGGTCCAGGCGGGGGCGCCCGCGCTGGGCGTGACGCTGCGCACGTCGGACGAGGGCGAGGTGCTCGCCCGCTCGAACGTGATCCTGGAGGGGTACTGGGAGCAGCCGCAGGAGACCGCTGAGGCGCTGGAAGGCGGCTGGTTCCACACGGGCGACGGCGGGTCGATCGGCGCGGACGGCCATCTGACGATCAGTGACCGCAAGAAGGACGTCATCATCACCGGCGGTGAGAACGTGTCCTCGATCGAGGTGGAGGACGTGCTGTTCAGCCATCCGGCGGTCGCCGAAGTCGCGGTCATCGGGGTGCCGGACGAGAAGTGGGGCGAGACCATCAAGGCCCTGGTCGTCCTCGCCTCCGGCACACACGCCACGGAGGAGGAGCTCATCCGGCACTGCAAGGAGCACCTCGCCGGCTTCAAGGCGCCGACCTCGGTGGAGTTCCGGGACGAACTGGCCCGCACGGCCACCGGAAAACTCCAGAAGTACAAGCTCCGCGGGCCCTACTGGGAAGGCCGCGAGCGAGGCGTCAACTGATCCGAAGCACTACTTGCCCACTAGCGCTACCAGTCGTCGCTCGTGTGCGCCTCGCAGAGCTCGAAGACGGCCTCCCCGGTCTCCGGATCGGACCCGGCCACGGGCCGCACGCGCGCGCCGACCCACACCAGATGCGGCGATGCACCCACGACACGGCAGCGGAAGACGAACCCTTCGGGGAAGCGGACGAGGGACTCGTTGCGTGCGGTGCCTGTGTAGCGGTTGACCACGCTGGACTGGACGACGACGCCTTCGCCGTCGCTGTGCTCGGACGCCAGATCGCTGGACGCGCACACCGGACACAGCATGCGCCGGAAGGACGCGGTGCCGCACCATCGGCAGCGCTGGTAGATCATGCCGGTTCGCTCGTGCTCCGTCGGCGCGACGCTCAATTCCTGCTGGGACACGTCTCGACCCCCTGCATTCGGCTCGGATGCGCCGCGCTCGGCGTCGACGCATCCGCACCATATGGCACTGAGTGCCAGGAGGTAAAGGTGCTGGGAGGTACTGAGTGCTGCTTGCTCAGTCCTCTACCTGCTCAGTCCTGGCCGAGGGCGGACTCGACGCGCTGCACCACGCGCCACATGGGGGCTCGCTTCGAGACCACCATGACGACGACGTCGTCATCGACGTCAGCGCCTGCGTCCCCGCTCGCGGCGGCGCTCCCCCACCCGTTCCGCACCAGCTCGAGCGCGTGGTCCACCGCGGCCTCCGCGTCGCCCTCGCCGCCCGAACGCAGCCAGGAGCGCAGGGCGTTGTTGTGCGCGGCGACCACGGCGGCGGCGATCACCTCGGCGCGCAGGGAGCCGTCCTCGGCGTCGGCGTAGCGGCGGCGGAGGTAGCCGGCCATGGTGCGTTCGTAGCGCCGCACCACGGAGAGTTCGTACGTACGCAGACCGGGGACCTCCTGCGTGAGGCGGTAACGCTGCACGGAGAACTCCGGGTTTGTTGCGTACATACGCAGCACGATCCGGGCCGCGTCGCACACCGCGTCCACGGGTTCCGCGTCGTCGGCCGCTTCGAGGAACGCCGTCATGTCGGCCAGGCAGCTCTCGTGGTCGGGGAAGACCGCGTCCTCTTTGGACGGGAAGTACCGGAAGAAGGAGCGGCGCCCGACCCCGGCCCGCGCCACGATGTCGTCCACCGTGGTCTGCTCGAAGCCGCGCTCCAGGAAGAGCTGGAACGCCGCTTTGGCGAGCACCTCCCGCATCGGGGCCTTCTTCGCTGGTCCGCGCGCCTCAGTCATGCGGGGAACGTAGCACCGTAACGGCCCGTCTGGCACTACGTACCTTTACAGGGGGTACTGAGTGCCATACCGTCGTCATAACGAACCGCACCAGGTAGGAGAGCCGGCGTGAGCTTGAGGATCGTTGTCACCGTGAAGTACGTGCCTGACGCCACCGGCGACCGGCACTTCGCCGATGACCTGACCGTCGACCGGGATGACGTCGATGGCCTGCTGTCGGAGCTGGACGAGTATGCGGTCGAGCAGGCGTTGCAGATCGCGGACGAGGCAGACGACGCGGAGATCACCGTCTTGACGGTGGGTCCGGAGGATGCCAAGGACGCGCTGCGCAAGGCGCTGTCCATGGGCGCGGACAAGGCGATCCATGTCGAGGACGACGACCTGCACGGCACGGACATCATCGGTACGTCGCTGGTGCTGGCCAAGGCGATCGAGAAGGCCGGCTACGACTTGGTGATCTCCGGTATGGCGTCCACCGACGGCACCATGGGCGTGATCCCCGCGCTCCTTGCCGAGCGCCTCGGCGTCCCGCAGGTCACGCTGCTCTCCGAGGTTTCCGTCGAGGACGGTGTGGTCACGGGGCGTCGGGACGGCGACGCCGCCTCCGAGCAGCTTCAGGCCTCGCTGCCCGCCGTCGTGTCGGTCACCGACCAGTCGGGTGAGGCGCGTTACCCGTCGTTCAAGGGCATCATGGCCGCCAAGAAGAAGCCGGTTCAGGCCTGGGACCTCTCCGACCTCGGCCTGGAGGCCGAGGAAGTGGGCCTGGAGGGTGCCTGGACGAAGGTCGACTCCGCCACCGAGCGCCCCGCGCGGACCGCGGGCACGATCGTCAAGGACGAGGGCGAGGGCGGCAAGCAGCTCGCCGAGTTCCTCGCGGGTCAGAAGTTCATCTGAGCTTCAGCCGTTCCCTTCACCAACCGCCCCACTTCCTTGTAACCGCAGGAGATTGAAGTCCCATGGCTGAAGTTCTGGTCTACGTCGACCACGTGGACGGTGCCGTCCGCAAGCCCACCCTGGAGCTGTTGACGCTGGCCCGCCGCATCGGCGAGCCCGTCGCCGTCGCCCTTGGCAACGGCGCCGCCGACACCGCCGCCGTGCTGGC
>NZ_BAAAUG010000090.1:0-58579 GCF_039533825.1 Streptomyces rectiviolaceus | reverse complement strand
CCCCCGGACGCCCGGGGTCCCGGGGGCCGCCGCCACCGGAAGCACCTGACCACCGCCGAGCACCGTGCCTGCCGCCGCGGCGACCACGAGGGCGCGCCGCGCGCCGTGCGCCGCCGGGTGGCCGCCCTGTCGTACGGGGAGTGCGTGGGCCATGGCTCGTCGCCGTTGAATACATCCGGGGCAGTCGCAGTCGCTCTCGGGATCGAATTCCTCGAATACCGGAGCACCCTCCATGCGATTCCCCTCACACTCCAGGAAAGAATGTCTGCGTCGCATCTGCACAGTCGTCAGCTTCTCAACTGTCGGGCGATATCGCATGTTGACGGTCCGAATGATGGATCCGCCCGCATTCACCTCCACGCCGCTCCCCCGCGCCCGCTCCGGGCCATGCCGTGCGGCGCCCCCGGGAGGGCCCGGTGGTCCGGAGCACCCGCCCGCGTCCGGTAGAGTTCTCCAGGTCAGCGCGCGCCGTTAGCTCAGTTGGTTAGAGCAGCTGACTCTTAATCAGCGGGTCCGGGGTTCGAGTCCCTGACGGCGCACAGACAACGAAAGCCCTCCGTTCACGCGGGGGGCTTTCGTCGTGCCGCCACCGGCGCGGGTACCGCTACCGTTGCGCCATGGCACGCGACATACAGGAGCGGATCAAGAAGCTCATCATCGACCAGCGGCTGCCCTCCGGAGCCTCTCTGCCCACCGAGCCCGAACTGATGGAACGCCTCGGCGTCAGTCGGAACTCCGTGCGAGAGGCCCTCAAGGCACTGCAGGCGATGGGCATCGTGGAAATCCGGCATGGTTTCGGCACATATGTCGGACCCATGTCGATGGCTCCCATGATCGAGGGCCTCACCTTCCGCACGGTGGCCGGCCACTACCGCGGCGAGGACAGCCTCCTCCAGCTCCTGGAGTTGCGGGAGGCCGTGGAGACCGGACTCATCGCGCGCCTCGCGGGCCGCATCCCGGCCGCGGATCTGGCCGAACTCGACGCCCTCGTGGATCAGATGGACACCGAGGCGGCGGCGAATGACGGCCGGATCGGTCAGCCGGGTGCGGTACACACCGAAACCGACCGTGCATTTCACGCCACCCTCTACCGCTGTCTGCGCAATCCACTGCTCGGCGAGGTCCTGGAGGCGTTCTGGGACGCCTTCCACAAGGTACGTACCGATCTGGTGGACGTGCCGCACGACCCCAGGGTCACCTGCCGCCAGCACCGGGAGATCCTTGACGCGGTCCGATCCGGCGATGTGCTCCGGGCCGAGCGGGCGATACGGGAACACTTCGGTAATATTCGAACGCGATTGAGCGCTCCTGTCTCAACAGGTAACTGAAATCGCTCGTATGACCGGTAAACACCTTGTTTCGCTCTTGCGATCATGGCTATGGGCGTAGAACCTTGTGCTGGAGCCATTGGCTCTCATGAGGCAGGCGGTGCGGGGCAGTTGGGGGCCCGGCAGGCCGAGGCCCGCGGGGGAAGGGACGGGGGGTCCCTTTCGTGAACGGATGCCGAGGGGGGCATCATGCAACCGGAAGGTAGCTGTTCCATGTCTAAGGGGACGGTGGCCTGCCACTGATGCGTCCGTGAAGGTCGAGGGGGACCGGGGCGGACGGAAGGACCAACGAACACGCGGGTGACCGCGTGCGGGGGGATGACTCATGACGTCGACGCCGACGGGCGCCCGGCCGAACGACCCGTCAGAGACAACCCAGCTGCGGGTGCCATCGCACCGGACAGGTGGGTTCCGGCGTATCAAGAAGGCCCTGCCTAGATACGACTACGAGCACTACAGCCGTCTCGCGGGGCCGCTCACACAGCCCGATCCGACCAAGCCGTACAAGGTGCAGTACCGCTCCCTGCTCTCGCAGGAGCCGCACCGGATCAGAGCCGCGCTCATGCTGGGGGCCGCGCCGCTGCTCTCGCTCGTGCTGCTCGCCTGGCTGCTGCAGCCGACGCACTGGACGGAGCGCGACTACGTCGCCAACGACTGGCTGCCGGTGCTCGACGTCGTCATGCTCATATCGATCGGCCTGATCGAGTTCTTCCGGTGCATGAACGTGCTCTCGAACGCGCACGCCACGCTCGTCGCCCGGGACCCGATACCCGTGGTGCCCGAGACCGGCACCCGCGTCGCCTTCCTCACCTCCTTCGTGCCCGGCAAGGAACCCCTTGAGATGGTGACGAAGACGCTGGAGGCGGCGGTCCGCATCCGGCACCGCGGCCTGATGCACGTCTGGCTCCTCGACGAGGGCGACGACCCCGCCGTCAAGGAGGTCTGCCTGCGGCTCGGCGTGCACCACTTCTCACGCAAGGGCGTGGCGAAGTGGAACATGAGCAAGGGCCCGCACCGCGCCAAGACCAAGCACGGCAACTACAACGCCTGGCTGGACGCGCACGGCGACGACTACGACTACTTCGCATCGGTCGACACCGACCACGTCCCGATGCCCAACTACCTCGAGCGGATGCTCGGCTTCTTCCGCGACGAGAACGTCGGCTTCGTCATCGGCCCGCAGGTCTACGGCAACTACGACAACTTCATCACCAAGGCCGCCGAGTCCCAGCAGTTCCTCTTCCACGCCCTGATCCAGCGCGCGGGCAATGCCTACGGCTCCCCGATGTTCGTCGGCACGAGCAACGCCGTACGCATCAGCGCCCTGAAGCAGATCGGCGGTCTCTACGACTCGATCACCGAGGACATGGCGACCGGCTTCGAGATCCACCGGGCCACGAACCCGAGGACCGGCAAGAAGTGGAAGTCGGTCTACACCCCGGACGTGCTCGCGGTCGGTGAGGGCCCCAACGCCTGGACGGACTTCTTCACGCAGCAGCTGCGGTGGTCGCGCGGGACGTACGAGACCATCCTCAAGCAGTTCTGGAAGGCGCCGTTCTCGCTGCCGCCCGGGCGGCTCTTCAACTACACGATGATGGTCATCTTCTACCCGATGTCCGCCATGAACTGGATCCTGGCCGCGCTCTCCTGCGCGCTGTTCCTGGGCATGGGCGCGTCGGGCGTGAACATCGACCCGACGATCTGGCTGATGCTGTACGGCAACGCGTCGGCGCTGCAGATCGGCCTCTACATCTGGAACCGCCGCCACAACGTCTCGCCGCACGAGCCCGAGGGCTCCGGCGGTATCGCGGGCATGGTGATGTCGGCCCTGTCCGCCCCGGTCTACGCACGCTCCCTGCTCGACGCCGTGCTGCGCCGCAAGAGCAAGTTCGTGGTGACGCCCAAGGGCGATTCGGCGAGCCCGGACACACTGTTCGGCACGTTCCGGATCCACCTGTTCTTCATCCTGGTCTTCGGCGGTTCGATGGCCGCCGCGTTCGTGTACGACCACGTCCACCCGGCGATGATCATCTGGGCCACGTTCGCCCTCCTGATCACGGCCGCGCCGATCTTCGCGTGGCGGTGGGGCATGCGGCAGGACAAGAAGAAGCGCAAGTCGCGGCACGGGGGAGGCCCTTCCGGGCCGCCGCCCGGCGGGGGCCAGAGGGTGCCGCAGCAGCGGGACGGCGAGGACGCCACGGCGCAACTGCCGCAGGCGCAACAGCCTCCGCAGGCGCCGCACGCGCCGCAGCAGAAGCCCAGCTGGGCAGCGAACGACCAGACCATGCAGATCGCCCTTGGGGGACGTAAGAAATGAAGGACCGCTCCAGCCGCCGCCGCGCCCGCCGCATCGCGATAGGCGCGGCGGTGGTCATAGCGCTGGCCGGGATGAACGGCCCGTGGCTATGGCGCGTGGGTTCGGAGAAGTACCACGACTACAAGATCAATAAGCCGGAGTACAAGGCCGACAACGGCCACTGGCAGGTCGTGGACTTCCCCGAGGAGTACCGCCAGAACACCATCCACGCGGCGCTCCTGCACACCGGCAAGATCCTTCTGGTCGCGGGCTCCGGCAACAACCAGAAGAACTTCGACGCCAAGAAGTTCGACACCCGGCTGTGGGACCCGGTCAAGAACACGATCAAGAAGATCAAGACGCCCGTCGACCTCTTCTGCACCGGCCACACCCAGCTGGCCAACGGCAATCTCCTGATAGCCGGCGGCACCCAGCGCTACGAGAAGCTCAAGGGCGACATCACCAAGGCCGGCGGCCTGATGGTGGTGCACAACGAGGACCCGGACAAGCCGATCACGCTGCCCGCGGGCACGAAGTTCACCGGCAAGAAGAACGGCAAGACGTTCGTCTCCAAGGACCCGGTCGTCGTCGAGCGCGCGAAGAAGGTCTTCGACAAGGCGACCGGCAAGTTCCTGCGCAACGAACCGGGCCTCGGCCGGGTGTACGTGGAGGCGCAGAAGAGCGGCACGAAGCACGAGACGGGCACGCAGGACAACTACCGCGTGCAGGGCCTGAGCGGCGCCGCCACCCGCAACACGTACGGCATCGCGCAGAAGCTCGCCCTGGACAAGAAGGACTTCCAGGGGATCAAGGACGCCTTCGAGTTCGACCCGGTCGCCGAGAAGTACATCAAGGTCGACCCGATGAACGAGGCCCGCTGGTATCCCACGCTGACCACGCTCTCGGACGGCAAGGTGCTCAGCCTCTCCGGCCTCGACGAGATCGGCCAGCTGGTCCCGGGCAAGAACGAGATCTACGACCCCAAGACCAAGAAGTGGACGTACACCAAGCAGGTACGCCAGTTCCCGACCTACCCTGCGGTCTTCCAGCTGGAGAGCGGCAGGCTCTTCTACTCGGGGTCGAACGCGGGCTACGGCCCCGACGACGTCGGCCGCAAGCCCGGCACCTGGGACCTGGAGGAGAAGGGCAGCTGGAAGGGGATCCCGGGGATGAGCGACCCGAACCTCCTCGAGACCTCCAACACGGTCGAACTGCCGCCCGCGCAGGACCAGAAGTACATGGTGGTCGGCGGCGGCGGTGTCGGCGAGTCCAAGAAGTCCAGCAAGAAGACCCGCATCGTCGACCTCCTGGACGACAACCCGAAGTTCACGGACGGGCCCGAGCTGGAGAAGGGCACCCGCTACCCGCAGGCCTCGACCCTGCCCGACGACTCGGTGCTCATATCCGGCGGCTCCGAGGACTACCGCGGCCGTGGTGACTCGAACATCAAGCAGGCGCGGATCTACGACGCCAAGACCGGCGACATGCGCCGGGTCGCGGACCCGGAGGTCGGCCGCAACTACCACTCGGGCTCGATCCTGCTGCCCGACGGCCGCGTGATGTTCTTCGGCTCCGACTCGCTCTACTCCGACAAGGCCAACACCAAGCCCGGCGAGTTCGAGCAGCGCATCGAGATCTACACCCCGCCGTACCTGTACCAGGGCTCGCAGCCCACGCTCAGCGGCGGCCCGGAGGAGATCAAGCGCGGCGGGTCCGGGACGTACCGGACCCAGCACGCCTCGTCCATCAAGACGGCCCGCCTGATCAGGCCGAGCGCCTCGACGCACGTCACCGACATCGACCAGACGTCCGTCGCCCTGGACCTGAAGAAGTCCGCGGACGGCGTCACGGTGACGATCCCCAAGGAGAAGAGCCTGGTGGAGTCCGGCTGGTACATGCTCTTCGTGACGGACGACCAGGGCACCCCGAGCAAGGCCCAGTGGGTCCACGTTCCGTAAGGAGCGCCCCGTAGGGGCGCGAGGAACTGCGCGAGCAACCACAAGAAAGCCGCAGTCGCATCTGCCGAGATCCCGGCAGATGCGACTGCGGCTTTTCGCGCGCTGAGCGCGCAGTTCCTCGCGCCCCTATCGGGCCGCCTTCGCAAGGCCCGCTGCGTACTCGGGCCACCACTCTCCGGCCTTGGGACCGCCCCGACACGTGCCGTCGGACTCACCGGGCCGCTTGACCCAGAGGTAGGCGTCGACCAGCGGGTCACCCGTCTTGGTGGTGGGCGCCTCGCCGAGCGCGCGGCCTGGCGGGTTGCACCAGGTGTCCTTGCCCTTGGTGTACGCGCCGTTGCCGTTGCGCGCGGTGTCGATGACGAACGGCTTGTCGCCGATCTTCGCCGACAGCTTCTTGCCGAACTCCGTGCTGGCCTCGGTGGTCTGGAAGTTCGAGACATTCACCGAGAAGCCGTCGGCCTGCTCGACACCCGACCACTTCAGGGGCTCCCAGAGCGAGTCGGGGTTCTTCCAGCCCGCGTTGCCCGCGTCCAGGTACACCTTGGTGTTCTTCAGGGACTTGAGCTTCTCGATGGCGCCCTTGAGAAGGTCGTACCGCTCTTCGTGGAACTCCTCCGGCGTGCAGTTGTCGACCATGTGGAGCACCGCGTCCGGCTCCAGGATGATCGTTGCGTTGCGGTCACCGATGCCCTTCGCCACCTGGTCGATGAACGTGCGGTAGGCGTTGCCGTCGGCCGCGCCACCGCCCGAGTACTGACCGCAGTCGCGGTGCGGGATGTTGTAGAGGACCAGGAGCGCGTCCCGGTCCGCCTTCTGGGCCGCCTCGGTGAAGCCGCGGGACTGGTCCTCCGCGTTCTCCGGGATGATCCATTCGGCGACGGGCTGTTCGGCGATCTTGCGGATCAGCTCGGCGTCGTCCTTCTTCCCGTCCTTCTCGTACGTGGCGACCTGCTTGGCCGCGTTCCCGTCCGGGTTGACCCAGTACGGGTCGGTGCCCTTCGGCTGTTGTTCGACCGGCTTCCCCGACGACCCCTCGTTGTCCGAGCCGTCATCGGAGGAGCACCCCGACAGCAGCAGCGCCGCCCCCGCAAACGCCGCCGCAGCCTTCACCCCCCTGGCCGCGATTCGATGACCGCGGCCGGTGCCTTTGTGGTACATCCACTCCCCCTTGGGTGCACTGTCCGATTCTCAATCCTGACATACGCACTCCCGGCCCACGAGGCCCGCCCGTCGGCTACGGAGACCTGTTGGTGAGCTGTTACAGCTCGGCGCCCGGGGGTAGGCGCAGTGGACGGGGCAGCGCTCATGGGGAGGAGATCATGCAGGATCGCACCTCTGAACTACGGCTGGCCGAAGTCCTGGTGGAGACCACGGACACCTTGGACGACGACTTCGATCCGGAACGCCATCTGGGCCGGGTCGCGGGCCACTGCGTGGAGCTGCTGGCCGCTGCCGCCGCCGGGGTCATCGTCGACGGCTCCGGCAACTGCCCCGTCTCTCTCGGCGGCCATCCACAGGACCTGGCACTCGCCCTGCTCGGGGCCCAGCAGAGTGGTGGACCCTGCGTGGAGAGCTTCGGCTCGGGCCTGCCCGTGCCGCCGGTGCGGCTCGCGGCACCCGAACCCGCCGCGCGCTGGCCGGAGTTCACGGCGCTGGCCCGCCGCCACGGCATCGGGGTGACGTACGCGGTTCCGCTGCGACAGCGCGCGACCGTGCTCGGCGCGCTCAACGTCTTCGTGCCCGAGACCTCCCTGGCCCCGCACACCGACGGCGAGTTGCGCCTGGCGCAGGCGCTCGCCGACGCCGCCGCGGTCGGTCTGCACAACCACCGCGCCTACACGCAGTATCGGACCCTCGCCACACAGCTCCAGGGCGCCCTGACCAGCCGTATACGCATCGAACAGGCCAAGGGCATACTCGCCGAACGCTGGCGGACCGACCTGGACGAGGCCTTTGACGTACTGAGGCGGTACGCGCGTAGAGAACGGCTGGTCATGCAGGTGGTCGCCACCGAGGTGATCAAGGGTTCCCTCGATGACGCGGCGCTGCGCGGCAGTTGGTCCGAACCTTCCTGAAGGTCATCCCGAGAGCCGCCACCACCTGCGGTGATCACAGAGAGAAAGCGGATCACGACTTGGCGTCAATCCACCTCTAGGCTCCAGCGCTCATCCGTTCTAGAGTCGTCACAACGGCCCAAGCCCCCGGCCTGAACGCCCATCCCGCACAACGGGGTTGGCCATCGAACCTCCCGCGCCGGCGCCGGGTTACTCCCGCAGCTCGTGCGCGCGCGGTCGAGGACCAGCCCGGTCGACGGCTCCGGGGGGAGCGGGCCGCCGACCGGGCCGGGTTGTCCGGATCCGGATTGTCCGGATACAGCCTCCATTGACGTTGACAGTGTCCATGCCGACTGGGACTCTCCGGGACGACAAGTCCATACATCGAGGCGACGGTTGACAGGAACCCGGTGCGATACCGGGGCGGTCCCGCCACTGTGACCGGACGCCCGCGCGGCGTGCGGAAGTCAGGAACTGAACCGTCGTACTCCTGCTTCGGGGCGTGGAAACCCCGGAAGGAGGCCCTCCGGCATGTCATCGCACTCCGCGGCATCGCGCACCGACAGCACGGCGGCCCAGGCGGCCACGGCCTCGACCCGCGACTGGCTCATCGCGTCGGCCGCGGTCATCATCGCGTTGATCGCGCTCTACGCGGTCTTCATCGACAACGGCGCGCTGATCTCGGCGACCGGCAGCTATCTCCACGAGTTCGCCCACGACGGCAGGCATCTCCTCGGTGCCCCGTGCCACTGACCGGGCACGGACACGGACACGGCACCATGCCGACGCCCCAGTCCTCGCCGGTCTCGCCGGTCCTGCCCCTGCTCGGCCGGGGTCTCGTCGCGGGAGGCGTGGCGGGCCTCGCGGCGGGGCTCTTCTCCCTGCTCCTCGCCGAGCCGCTGATGGACCGGGCGATCCGCGCCGAGGAGAAGCGGTCGGTCCAGCACCACGAGGAGCTGTTCACGCGCTCGGCCCAGCACGCGGGACTGGTGGTCTCCGCGGTCGTCGCCGGTCTGGCCGTCGGCATCCTCTTTGCCGTGGCGTACGCCCTGGTGCACCGCCGCGACCCGGGCTCGGCCCCGTGGCCGCGTGCCCTGGCCTTCGCGGGAGCGGCCTTCCTCGCCGTCTCCCTGGTGCCCGGTCTGCGCTACCCGGCGAACCCGCCGGGCGTCGGTGACCCCGGCACGGTGGGCGACCGCCAGGCGATGTGGCTCGCGGCCATGGCGATCGGCGTCCTCGGCATGTTCCTGACCTGGCAGGTGTACGTACGCCTTGCGGGCAGACCCGTCCCGGTGCGGCAGATCGCGGCGGTCCTCACGACGGTCGCCGTCCTGGCCTCGCTCTTCCTGCTCCCGGACAACCCCGACCCGGTCCCGGTCGACGCGAAGCTCCTGTGGGACTTCCGCGTCGTCTCGATCGCCTCGCACGCCCTGCTGTGGGCCGTGTTCGCGGCGGTCTTCGGGGGCCTCGGCCTGCGGGCCGTCCGGGAAGGGGCCGCCAGGGGTGCCGCCGGGGGCGCGAGCGCGGCGGGAGTGCCCTCGCGCCTCGGCGCCACCCCTACGACCCCACCCCGGTGAGGTAGGCGGACACCACCACGTTCGCCGAGTACGTCTTGGTCGCCCGGTCGAACGTGCCGCCGCACGTGATCAGGCGGAGTTCGGCGCGGCCCTCCTCGTGGGGGCCGTACGCCTTCTTCGCGTCGAAGCGTTCCCGGCTGAGGACCTGGACGTCGTCCACGGTGAACTCCGCGACCGAGCCGTCGTCCCGGGTCACAAGGACCTTCTCGCCCGGGCGCACCGCGCTGAGGTCGTAGAAGACCGCGGGGCGCGTCTCGGTGTCGACGTGGCCCACGAACAGGGAGGTGCCCGCCGCTCCGGGGCGTGTGCCGCCGCCGTACCAGCCGACGGAGCCCGCCTGCTCGAAGGGCGGCGGATCGATGGCGCCGTCCTGATCGAGTCCGCGGGCGACCACCGGCGCCCGCACCTTCAGCGAGGGGACATCGACACGCTGCGGCTTCGCGGCGCCCAAGGGCTCGTGCGCGTCCGGGAGTTCGACGGCGAACGGCCTGCCGACCGCCGCGACGTCACCGGTCGTGGGCTCCGAGACACCGCCGCGTACGTCGGTGATCTCGCTGCCCCACAGCCAGAGCCCCACGAGCACCAGCGCCCAGGCGACCCCGGTGAGGAATCGCCCGTGCCCCGCCGGCTGCCCGTCCGGCTTCTCATGGCCCGACACGTCGTTCGTCGCCCGTCACTCGGAGCGGCGCCGGCGGACGCTGCGGAACGCCACGGCCACGGCCGCCACCCCGGCGAGCACCAGGCCGATCACCGCGTGCCGGGTGCCGGGCCCCGCCTCCTGGGCGTGCGCGGCAAGCTGCGCGGTGCCGCCGCCGCCCGCGCGTACCGGCGAGACGGGGGCGGGATTGTTCGGGACGATCTGCACGGTGCCCACGCCCTGGTGGGGGTGACCGTCGCAGATGACAGTGACGTCGTGCGAACCCTCGACGCCGTCGCGGAGCGTGGCGGAGCCGTTCAGCGAGTACTTGCCGCCGTCCCTGCCGGTGAGCTTCGCGTCTCCCGTGAACGCCCCGGACCCGGCGGACCCGGTCGTGCCCTCACAGCCCGAGACGCTGATCTCCACCTTGGCCCCGGGCGCGGCGCTGGAAGGGGTGACCGTGGCATGCACTTTGCCCTCGTCATGGGCGTGCGCGGGTGTCGCCGCGGCGATGGGAAGCGCGGCGAGGACAACCGCCCCGGCTATGCCACGCAGGGTGAGTGTTCCTCTACGCATCGTGAACCTCCTGTTTCGAGGTTCACGCGCGACGGCGTCCCACGCCTCCCGTGTGCGGCAAACGGGTGGTCTTCGCGTCAGACCCGGTCGACGAGATCGGCGATGGAGTCCACGACGTTCGAGGGCCGGAACGGGTGCTGGTCGATGTCCTTGCGGGAGGTCAGGCCGGTCAGGACCAGGAAGGTCTCCATCCCGGCCTCAAGGCCTGCGAGGACATCCGTGTCCATGCGGTCGCCGATCATGGCGCTGGTCTCCGAGTGCGCCCCGATGGCGTTCAGGCCCGTGCGCATCATCAGGGGGTTCGGCTTGCCCGCGAAGTAGGGGTTGCGCCCGGTGGCCTTGGTGATCAGCGCCGCGACGGCCCCGGTCGCGGGCAGCGGCCCCTCCGTGGAGGGCCCGGTCTCGTCCGGGTTCGTGCCGATGAAACGGGCCCCGCCGTTGATCAGCCGTACGGCCTTGGTCATGGCCTCGAAGGAGTACGTACGGGTCTCTCCGAGCACCACGTAGTCCGGGTCGTGGTCGGTCAGGACGTACCCGATGTCGTGCAGGGCGGTGGTGAGCCCCGCTTCGCCGATGACGTACGCCGTGCCGCCGGGCCGCTGATCGTCCAGGAACTTCGCGGTGGCGAGCGCGGAGGTCCAGATGTTCTCGACGGGGACTTCGAGGCCCATGCGGGTCAGCCGGGCCTGGAGGTCACGCGCGGTGTAGATGGAGTTGTTCGTCAGGACCAGGAAGGGCTTCCCGGACTCCCGGAGCCTCTTGATGAAAGCGTCGGCGCCGGGAATCGGAACGCCCTCGTGGATGAGCACGCCGTCCATGTCGGTGAGCCACGATTCGATGGGCTTGCGCTCTGCCATGGGGTGCACTCCTGCGGTCTCCGTTGAGCAAGGTAGCTGGGGGGCGCCGGGACAGCTCTGTGCCGACGCCCCCCAGCCTAATCAGGATGCGGTGATCGTGACCCCGTCGATCACCCAATACCAGTTGTTGCCGCCGGTGTACCGGAAGCGGACCTGGGCCTTCGTGGCCCCCGCGGGCACCTGGAGGGCGATGTTCTCGACGACGGAAGGGGTGTCCGCGGTGTACGTCTTCACCGCGACCGGGGCCCCGCCGTCGTACGAGACGAGCACCTCGCCCTTCTGCGGGGCCTCCTGGCGGTAGTACGTCGTGTACGTGAGGGTGGCCTTCGCGCCGCCCCGCACCTCGTACGCCGGGCTGACGAGCGTCGAGTCGAAAGTCCCCGAGAAGGTCTTGTCGGTCCACTCGTCGCCGTCCGCGACCGCGAAGACGTTCCGGGCGCGGATGTTGAGTTCCCGCTGCTGGTCGCGCTCGGTCTTCGTCCAGAACTCGTCCGTGGTGAAGGACCAGCCGCGCCACTCGGTGATGCCGCCGGTGCCCATCTTCGAGTTGTCGACGCTCCAGCCGCTCGGCGGCGTGTGCGTGAATCCGATGACTCCGCCGCCGATGCCGGTCTCGTCCACGGGCCCCGTCAGCTTGGCGCGCAGGGCGTCGAACGCGTCCGGCGTCGGCTGCTGGACGGGGCGTCCGTCCAGGCCCCAGGCCGGGTCGATCGCGATGCCGAGGTGGGCGAGCGCGCTGGCGGCGATGTCGGGCATACGGACGTCGTGGCGGACCGAGCCCGCCGTGACCGTGCCACCGGCGGCGATCATGAACGTCTGGCGCTCGGGCCAGCTGGAGCCGCCGTGGCCGCCGGGGTCGGTGTGCCCGTGGTCGGCGGTGATCATGATGAGCCAGTCCTCGTCGCCGTACGTGGCGCGGGACTTGACCGCGGCGACGATCTGACCGACCTGGGTGTCGGCGCCGTGGATCGCGTCGAGATAGGCCTGGCTCGCGGCGCCGCTGTCGTGGCCCGCGTGGTCGATGTTGTCGAGCTGGACGAAGACCGCGTCGGGGTTGCCGCCCTTGACCTCGGCGACGGCGCGGGTGGTGGTTCCGGCGTCGTACTCGGCCGACGGGGTGGACACCCGCGCATCCACCTTCGCCGAGAAGATGATGTCGGTGATCGGCGCCCAGGACGAGACGGCGTACGTCCGCAGGTTCGGCTTCGCGGCCTCGATCCGGGTCATGAAGTCCGGGTACTTGGCGAGGTTGTGGCCGGTGAACTCGTTGTTCACGACCTTGTGCTTGTCGGGCCAGACACCGGTGATGAGCGTCGACCAGCCGGGGCCCGACGAGGTGGGCGCGAGCGGGTTGGCGTAGATGCTGCTCGGCGCGGTCAGGCCGGCGCTCATCAGGCCCTTGAGTGCGGGCGCTTCGGCGTCCTTGATTCTGCCGAGCAGGGCGCCGTCCAGGCCTATCACCAGGACCTTGGGGGTTTTGGCTGCGGCCTTGGCGGCGGTGGCGAGGGGGCCTGCGGCCACCGCGAGGGCGGCGGTGGAGGCAGCGGTGGAAACGAGGAGGGAGCGGCGGGTGATGCCTTGCGACACGTGGTCCTCCAGTCGGAAGGAAGTGGGGCGCACGCCAACGCCCCTGGAGAACCAGGGGCGTTGGGTCCATACCCGTTATCTTTTCGCTACCGGACACCCTGGGCCAAGGGTGCGGCGGTGAACTCTCAGCTACCGGTCGCCGACTTCCAGTCCTCGACGTACGTCTGGAGGTTCTCGGAGATGTCGGACCAGTCCGGCTCGAAGATCTCGACCCCGTCGACGATCTTGTCGAGCGCGACCGCGTTGGCGTCGGTGGCCTTGATGTCCTTGCGCGCCGCGAAGCCGCCGCCGATCTCGCTGACCTGCTGCT
The DNA here is from genome assembly GCF_039533825.1 of Streptomyces rectiviolaceus. Lineage (NCBI taxonomy): Bacteria > Bacillati > Actinomycetota > Actinomycetes > Kitasatosporales > Streptomycetaceae > Streptomyces > Streptomyces rectiviolaceus. The sequence continues at coordinate 45,396 of NZ_BAAAUG010000090.1, read as the reverse complement.
GGGCCTTCTGGCTGAGCAGGTAGTCGAGGAACTTCTTGGCGTTGGCGGAGTGCGGGGCCTTGTTGACCAGGCCGGCCGCGTAGGGCAGCGCGAAGGTGGTGGGCTTTCCGGCCGGGTCCGTCGAAGTCGCCGGGAACCAGATGCCGAGGTTCGGCATGTCCTTGGACTGGGCGTAGTTCATCTGCACGTCACCGTTGGCGGCGAGGAGCTCGCCCTTGTCGACCTTGGGCGCGAGCTTGCCGGTGGAGGCGGACGGGCCGACATTGTTGGTCTGGAGCTTGTTCAGATAATCCATGGCGGGCTTCTTGCCGCCGAAGTCGTGCATCGCCTTGATGAGCACGGCGGTGCCGTCGCCCGCGACGCCGGGCGTGGAGTACTGGACCTTGTCCTTGTACGAGGAGTCCGTGAGGTCCTCCCAGGTCTTGGGCGCCTTGCCGCCGGGCAGCTCCTTCTTGTTGTAGATGAAGCCGAAGTAGTTGTTCACGACGGAGGTCCACTTGCCGTCGGGCGCCTTGTCGGCGCCGTCGACCTGGTCGGACCCCTCGGGCTTGTAGGCCTGGAGCAGGCCCTTCTCGTCGGCCTGCTGGATGAACGGCGGCAGGGTGATGATGACGTCGGCCTGCGTGTTGGACTTCTCGCGGACGGCGCGCTGCACCATCTCGCCGGAGCCGCCCTCGACGTAGTTCACCTTGATGCCGGTCTTCTTCTCGAAGTCCTTGAAGACCTGGTCGTACCAGCCGTCGCCGTTCTCGCCCTTGAGGCCGTCGGCGCTGTAGACGGTGACCTCCTTCGCGTCGGACGCGGAGGAGTCGCCACCGCACGCCGTGAGGGATCCGGCGATGACGAGGCTGCCGGTCAGGGCGGCGAGCGTTCTGGTCTGGGTAAGCCGTGACATGACGTTTCGTACTCCTTGAAAACCTTGAGGGGACTTGAGGGGCCGGTCGGTTCAGCGGTAGGAGGCGCGGGTGCGGATGCGCGAGACGCCGAAGAGGACGAGCAGCGTCGCCGCCATCAGGACCACCGCGACGGCGGCACCGATGAAGAGGGAGCCGCGGTCGGTGGCCGCGTAGATCTGCACAGGAAGCGGCATCCAGTCCGGCGGGTAGAGCATCATCGTGGCGCTCAACTCGCCCATGGAGAGCGCGAAGCAGAGGCCCGCTGCCGCGTTGAGCGACGGCAGCAGGAGCGGCAGCTTCACCTTCCACAGGACGTACGAGGGCCGGGCGCCGAGCGATGCGGCGGCCTGTTCGTACGCCGGGTCGAGTCGGACGATGGCAGCCGAAACCGACTGATAGGCGAACGCCGTGACAAGAATGGTGTGCGCGAGGATCACGATCCAGCGGGTGCCGTTGAGGATCATCGGCGGCTTGCTGAACGCCACGAGGATCGCGAGCCCGACAACGACTGAGGGCACGGCGACCGGCAGCATGAAGAGGGTGTCGAGAACACGCTTGCCCCCCTTCTTCAGCGAGGCCGCGGCGAGCGCGGCCCAGGACCCGACGGCAAGCGCGAGCAGGCTGGCGCCGACGGCGGTGACCAGGCTGGTGGTGAGCGCCTTGAGCGAATCCCCGCGGGTGGCGGACGCGTAGTGCTCCGCGGTGAATCCGGAGGGAAAGGCGCCGGACCAGTGCGATGAGAACGAGGCGGCCAGGATCACGAGGAGAGGAAGCGCGAAGAGAGGCAGAAAGAAGACGAGGAAAAGAACCCAGGTCGCCCACTTCCCCTTGCGGCTATGCACCAACACGACGGCTCACCACCCGGTAGAGGCTGTAAAGACCCACGGAGATCGCGATGTTGACCACGGCGACGACACAGGCCGCCGGATAGTCGGACTCGAGAATGGCCTTGCTGTAGACGAGCATGGGAAGGGTCGTGACCCCCTTGGCTCCCGTGAAGAGCACGATCCCGAATTCGTTCAGACACATGACGAGTACGAGGCTGCCGCCCGCGGCGAGGGCGGGCAGCGCCTCGGGCAGGATGACCCGCCGGATGATGCGGCCGGGCCTCGCCCCGAGACTCGACGCGACTTCCAGCTGCGCGGTGTCGATCTGCGAGAAGGCGGCGAGCAGGGGACGCATCACGAAGGGCGTGAAGTACGTGATCTCGGCGAGGAGAACACCCCACGGAGTGGTCAGGAACTGAAACGGCCCTTCGGCGGCCCCGGTCGCGTCCGTCCACATTCCATTGGCCATGCCCTTGGTGCCGTAGATGAACAGCAGGGCGAGGGTGATGAGGAAGGACGGAAAGGAGAGAAAGACGTCGATGAACCTGGCGACGGCTTTCCCTCCCGGGAACGGCACAAAGGCAATGATCAGCGCGAGCGCGAACCCGAGCACGAGACACCCGACCGTGGACCCGACGGCCAGCCACACGGTAGTCCCGAGCGCCTCCCGAAACGCTTCGGAGCCGAAGACGTCGGAGTAGGGCTGGAGGGAGGTGCCTCCGGTATCGGGCTGCACGGACTGCTGGACGACGAGGCCGAGGGGGTAGAGGAAGAAGAGCGCGAGAGCGGCGATGGGGGGCAGAGCCCAGACGAAGCGGGGCACTCGCCACTTCGGCGAGGGGCTGCCGCCCTCCTCCGGCCCACCCGACCACCCCGGCCGCCCCTGCTGTGGGCAGGCGTTCCGCACGGCGGAACGGGTGGGCACAGCCCCCGATGCCGGGTCACTTTTCACAAGGCGCGCACCAGAGCTATCCATCGGTCACCCCGCCAGACAGCAACACCGCATCCTCCGGCGCAAAGTGCAGCGTGACCGAGTCACCGATACCCGGCGGAGTCCGAAGCTCCCGAAGGTCCGCCTTCACCCGCTGCCCGCCGACATCCACGTACAACCGGTGAGTGGCCCCCCGCCACTGCACCTCGGCGACACTCCCTGTAAGGGCGTTGGGCCCGTCCCCCAGGCCGACCAGATGCGGCCGCACGCACAACGTGGCGGTGGCGCCCCGCACCGCCTCCCCCGTGTCGACCTTCAGGTCAACCCCGCCGAAGGCGACAGTGCCGGACCCCACCCGCACCGTGAGGAGATTCGCGTTCCCCACAAAAGAAGCCGTGAACTCAGTCCGAGGCGCCCGATAAAGCTCCTGCGGAGTCCCGCAGTCCCGCAACCGCGCCTTGTCCATGACGGCAATGCGATCCGCCAGGGTCAAGGCCTCCACCTGGTCATGGGTGACGTACAAAATGGAGACGTCGGGCAACTCCCGGTGCAACCGGGCGAGTTCCCCCAGCACCCCCGACCGCAACTGCGCGTCGAGCGCGGAAAGCGGCTCGTCAAGCAGAAGCACCCCCGGCCGAATGGCCAACGCCCGCGCGATGGCGACCCGCTGCTGCTGCCCCCCGGAAAGCTCCCGGGGGAACCGCTTGGCGTACGACGCCATCCCCGTCATTTCCAGCGCCTCGGCGACCCGCCCCGGAATCTCGGACTTGGCGACCTTCTGCGCCTTCATGCCGAAGGCGACGTTGTCCTCGACCCGCATGTGCGGGAAGAGCGCGTACTGCTGGACGACCATCCCGATCCCCCGCTGGTGCGGCGGAAGGCCGGTGACATCGCGCTCCCCGATGAACACCCGCCCGGCCGCGGGCCGCACGAACCCGGCGACGGCCCGCAGCGCGGTCGTCTTGCCCGAGCCCGAGGGGCCGAGCAGGGCCATGACCTCGCCGGGCTCGACGGTCAGGTCGAGCGAGTCCAGGACGGTGTTCTTGCCGTAGGCGACCGAGACGTTCTCGAAGCGGATGCCGCTGCGCACGCGCGTAGGGGTGCCGCCGCTCACTCGTCAACGCCCCTGAGCAGCGAGGGCAGTTCGGCGACCGACCCGAGGACGTGAGTGGCCCCCGCCCCCCGCAGCGCCTCGGCGTCATGCGCCCCGGTGAGCACCCCGGCGACCACACCGGCCCCGGCCCGCACCCCGCTCTTCATGTCGTACGCCGTGTCGCCCACGACGGCGATCTGCCGGACGTCGTCCACCGCCCCCGTCCGCAGGAAGGCGCTGAGCACCATGTCCGGGTAGGGGCGCCCACGACCGCCCGCGTCGGCGGGGCACAGGGTCAGCCCGACCAGGTCCCGCCAGCCAAGGGCGTCCAGGATGGCGTCCTGCGTGACCCGGGCGAACCCGGTGGTCAACACCACGGCCAGACCTGCCGACTTGAGCTCTTCGACGGCTTCCCGCGCGCCCGGGATCGGCGCGATCCGGCCGCCGTCCACCAGCTCCCCATACGCCTTCTCGAAGGCCACGTTGCCCTGCTGGGCAAGGGCCTCGTCGCCGAACAGATGCCGGAAGACGGAGATCTTGGACTCGCCCATGGTGGCGCGTACGTAGTCCAGCTTCTCGGCGTGGTCCGCCGAGCCCGGCTCGACGCCGAGTTCCCGCGCGGCGGCGGAGAAGGCCTGCTCGACAAGGCCTCCGTCCGCGACGGTCGTACCGGCCATGTCGAGAACGACAAGCCCACAGCGGCGCATGTTCGACTCCCGCACCTTCCTCACCATCCCAACTCGTCTGCCGTCTTCTCCGCGATGGCGGGCGAGCACGTCATGCCGCGCCCGCCGGGCCCGGTGACGAGCCACACGCCTTCGCGCACCTGCTGCCGGTGCACGACGCGGGCCGTGTCGACGCACTGCGCGTACACCCCGGCCCAGCGCCGTCTGATCTTCGGCAGCGGGCGGCCCAGGAAGCCCTCGACGACCTCGGTGAGGTGGTCGTAGGGGTCTTCGAGGGTGTCGAAGGCGAAGGGGTGCTCGTACTCATGGGTGTCGCCGATGGTCAGACCGCCGTCGCGGCGCTGCACCATGAGCAGCTGCATCTTGTGCTCGGCGGCGGTCGGCGCCTGCGCCTGCCCTGCGTTGAGCGCGTCGAGGGCGTCCGACTTGTACGCCGGGTAATAGCGGAAGCTGTCGGCGTCGGCGACGGAGGTCGTGAGCGCCTCACCGAGGGGCTCCGTCTGCATCATCTGCAGCCGCACGCGGCGCACGGGCAGATCGGGCCCGGCAAGATCGCGGACGAGGCCCCCGAGCCAGGCGCCGGTGGCGAGCACGACGACGTCACCGGTGTGTACGTCGCCGTGGTCGTCCCGCACCGCGTTCTCACCGACGACTTCGCGGACCTCGCGGCCGGGCAGGAAGGTGTAGCGGGGCGACGCCAACAGCGCCTCCCGCAGCCGCAGTTGAGCGACGCGCGGCTCCACCGCCGCGTCCCGCTCGCACCACAGTCCGGCGATGAAGTCACCGCGCAGCGCCGGGTTGAGGGCGCGGACCTCGTCGGCGTCGAGCAGCTTGTAGCCGCGGGCCGCCGCGTCGGGGCGGACGAGGGCGGCCTCGGCGACCGCGCGCTCGCGCTCGTTGCGCACGAGGGTGAGGGAGCCGTTGGCCCGGAAGCCGATGCCCTCCACCCTCGCGCCTATCTCCTCCCACAGTTCGCGGGCCCGCAGGGCGGTCTCCAGCTCCTCGCCCCCGGCGCGGCCGCTCACCCATATCTGCCCGAAGTTGCGCAGTGAGGCCCCACGGGCCTCGCTCTCGCGCTCGATCTGTACGACCTCGTGGCCGCGTTCCACTGCGTGCCAGGCGTGCATGGTTCCCACCACGCCGGCTCCTACGACGATGACTCTCACGACGGCAACGCTCCTGGGGACGAGTGACCCGCTGTGGTCCTGGCGGCAACGGGATGGTGAACGGCCACCCAAGGTTGGCCTAGACCCGTTACCTTCTCGTTATCGTGATGGGTCGATCGCCTTACACGGAAAGGGAGTTCAGCCGCCGCCGTTGCCCAAGTGCGTGGTGAAGGAGAACCGGTCGCCGCGGTAGAGGGTGCGGACCCGCTCCAGCGGATGCCCGGACGTGTCCCGTGAGACGCGGTGGATCAGCAGCATGGGCAGCGCGGGAGGGGTGCCGATCAGCAGGGCCTCGCGGGGCGTGGCGAGGACGGTCTCGATGCGTTCGTCGGCGTCGCCGAAGGAGATGCCGAGCTGATCGCGGAGGTAGGCGTAGAAAGAGGAGTCGGGCTCGAAGTCCCGGTCGAGCGCGGGGACTCGGGCCACGGAGACGTACGTACTCTCGAGCCCCACCCGCTCGTCGTCGGCGAGCAGCACACGCTCCATGTGCCAGACGGGCTCCCCCTGCTCGACCCCGATCTCGGCGGCGAGGGCTGCGGGAGCGGGGAACCGGTCGAGAGAGATGAGATTTCGCCCGGGGGTACGCCCCTGCCGCCGCACGCCTTCCGTGTAACTGGCGAGGGACAGCGGCTGCTCCAGCTTGGGGCCCGCGACGACCGTGCCGCGCCCCTGCCTGCGCAGCCGCCCTTCGAGCAGCAGCTCACGCAGCGCCTGCCGCACGGTCTCCCGCGCGACCTCGTACCGCACGGCGAGATCCCGCTCGGTCGGCAGCGTCTGCCCGTCCCCCAACTCCTCTATCAGGTCGGCGATCCTGGCCTTCACCGCGTAGTACTTCGGGATGCGGCCGTGCTCGGGGATGCCGGAGCGGATGGGGGCGCCGGGTGCCTGGTCGAGCAGGTGCGCGGGAGGGTGCGGGGAGTTCGGGTTGTCCACCCAGGGATGTTCGCAGACGTACGTGAACAGGTAGGTGAACGGAAGGTGCGGCGCGGGGAGGTGGCAGGCGCGAGCGACTGGGGCGAGCGGCCGGTGGCCTTGCGATCGGGAGCGTGGCGTCGCGTGCCGGGCTCAGCGCCGGCGTGCGGCCCGCAGTCGCCGGGTCCCTGCGACAAGCGCCCAGCCCACGGCGAACAGCGCGCCGAGCACCGCACTGACGCCGAGCAGGGCGCGGGGTCCCGTGGCGGCGAGTTCGTCGGCGTAGGAAGTGCCTCCGGAGTCGAGGCGCTCACGTCCTCCGCCGCTGCCGCCGTCGGCGCCTTGGGTGTCGCCTCCGCCGTCCCGCCCTCCGACCTCGCTCCCGTCAGGTTCGGAGGTGTCGGCGCCGCCGTCGCTGTAGCTGTCGCTGCCGATGCCGAACGGGTAGTCGTCGGACTCGCCCACCCAGTCGCCGTCGTCGTCACGGCGCTGGACGACGGCGGCGGAGATGACGGCGTGCCGGGACCGGGCCTCGGAGGTGAAGGAGAGCCGCACCTTGACGGTGAGGGTCCGCCCCGCCTTGACCGTGAACCCGGGGAATCCGTCGTCGAAGACGCCGACGTTCTCGTCCCGGTCGGTCCGTTCGAACCCGACGGGACGCCAGCGTTTGCCGTCGTGGAACTCCAGCTGGACCTGCCGGGGCCGCAGCTCGCGCTCCTTGTCGACGATGACGACGACCGGGTGGATGTTGCCGCAGACGCCGCGGGTGGTGTTGGCCAACTCGACGGACCAGCTCCGGTAGCCGCCCCCGGCCTCGTAACCGGGGGGCCCACCCTCGATCCGCGTCGCGATGGGGAAACCTTCGCCGCTGGGGTCGGAGCAGATGGGGGGCTGGGCCGCGTACGGCCGCTGCACGACTGCGGCCGCGTCACTCGCCGCCCCGGTCGCGACAGGCGCGAGGGCGGCGGCAGCGGCGGTGACGCCGGAGGCGAGAGAGCGGCGGAGTCGCATGAGGGGCCTTTGCTGGCGCGGAGGGGCGGGAGCTGGAGCGGGGGCCGTATGACACCGGTCATGGGCCGCGACCTTGCCACGCCCCACGCCGTCCCCCGAGTACGCCACAACCCCGTACCGCCGACTGACCCGCGCAAGTTCCTCCTATCAGCCGACTTTCCGTTGATTGCGATTGCCGGGTACGCCCCTCAAGGGGCGCGGGGCTGTGACTCATACGGCTCCGCCACGCGCACGCGACCAGCCCCCACCAGCCCGCAGGTCCACCACCACAGTTCCAACGAAGCGCTCGCCCCCCCGGCCCACGGGACCAGCCCCCCACCGGCCCGCGGAAAGATCACCGCACTCCCAACGGAACGCTCAGCCCCGGCTCACTGGGAACGCCACGGAAGCAGACTCGACGAAGTCCGGGCGCGAGGCTGTGACGAATGCGGCTCCGCCACGCGCACGCGACCAGCCCCCACCAGCCCGCGGAACCATCACCGCACGCCCAGCGGAGCACTCGCCGGAAACGCCACGCTCGCCCTGCCGAAGAGCGGCGCGAGGACCAGTTGCGCCGCGCCCTCCGCGACGCCCCGGTCTCCCCCGGACGCGACGGCGACCGGGACCTCCGTGCCTCCGCCGCCCCGCCGCGCGCGTGCGGCGACGACGGCGCCCACTCCTCGTACGAAGCGCTCCTCGTCCGCGAGGACGGCCCGTCCGCCGAGCAGTACGAGATCGATGTCGAGCAGGCTGACCAGGTTGCCCGCCCCCGCCCCGAGTACCCGCGCCGCCTCGTCCAGATCCCCCCGCGCCACCGCGGCCAGGCACAGCGCCTCGATGCAGCCGCGGTCACCGCACCCGCACTCCGGGCCGTCCAGCTGGATCACCTGGTGGCCGAACTCGCCCGCCCCGGTCCGCGCCCCGCGGTAGAGACCTCCGTCCAGCACGAGGCCCGCGCCAAGGCCCGTCCCGAGGTGCAGATACGCGAACGACTCCGCCACCCCGCCCAGCGCGAGCCCCAGCGCGGCGGCGTTCGTGTCCTTGTCCACGACGACCGGCAGCCCCAGGCGCCCGGCGAACGCGTCCCGCAGCGGGAAACCGTCCCACGCGGGGAACCCGGTCACGCGGTGCAGAACGCCGTCGGAGTGGTCGAGCGGACCGGGCAACGCGACCCCGACGCCCAGCAGCCCGGCGGCGGCCGAAGAGACCTCACCACCCCCCGCCCCGCTGACCAGCGCCCGCACCACCCCCACCGCCACGTCGACCACCGCCTCCGCGCCCGCGGCGAACTCCAGCGGCGCCCGGCGTTCCGCGACCACATGCCCCGTCAGGTCGGCCAGGACCGCCGTCAGTTCGTCGCGGTCCAGGTGGAGGCCGACCGCGTGTCCGGCGTCCGGGACGAGGCGAAGGAGCGTGCGCGGTTTGCCGCCGGTGGACGCGCGGCGGCCCGCCTCCGCCGCGAGACCCTCCGCACGCAACCGCGCGGTGATCTTGCTGACGGCCTGCGGTGTGAGCCCGGTGCGCTCGGCCAGTTCGAGGCGGCTTATGCCGGCCTCGCCCGCCGTGCGCAGCAGGTCGAGCACGAGGGCGGCGTTGTGCCCGCGCAGCGCGGGCAGGTTCACCCCGGCGCCCGTCCTGCCGCCGCTTCCCGTACCCGCCCTCGCCTTATCAGTGCTGTTCACACCCCCATTGTCGTACGCGCTTGCGCTTTGGCAACACCGTTGCTTAAGTGGAACGCATGACTGGTACAGGCTCAGGCGCCCCCGGACCTCACGGCTCCCCTCTACGCGTAGCCCTCATCGGATACGGCCTCGCGGGCTCCGTCTTCCACGCCCCGCTGATCGCCGCCACCGAGGGCCTCGCCCTCGACACGGTCGTCACGTCGAACCCCGAGCGGCAGGCACAGGCCCGCGCCGAGTTCGGTGACGGCCTGCGCTTCGCCGCGTCGACGGACGAGCTCTGGGCCCGCGCGGACGAGCTCGACCTGGTGGTGATCGCGTCCCCGAACAAGACGCACGTCGCGCTCGCGACCGCCGCCCTCAAGGCGGGCCTCCCGGTCGTTGTGGACAAGCCGATCGCGGGCACCGCCGCCGAGGCGCGCGAGCTCGCCGCCCTCGCCGAGGACCGCGGACTGCTCCTCTCCGTCTTCCAGAACCGCCGCTGGGACAACGACTTCCTGACTCTCCAGAAGCTCGTCGCCGACGGCGAGCTCGGCGACGTATGGCGCTTCGAGTCCCGCTTCGAGCGGTGGCGCCCGCAGCCCAAGGGCGGCTGGCGCGAGTCCGGAAACCCCGAAGAGATCGGAGGTCTGCTCTACGACCTCGGCTCCCACGTCGTCGATCAGGCGCTCGTGCTCTTCGGCCCCGCGCGGTCCGTGTACGCCGAGTCCGACGTCCGCCGCCCCGGCGCCGAGGCCGACGACGACACGTTCATCGCGATCACGCACACGAACGGCGTCCGCTCGCACCTGTACGTGAGCGCCACCACCGCCCAGCTCGGCCCGCGCTTCCGCGCGCTCGGCTCGGCGGCGGGCTATGTGAAGTACGGCCTCGACCCGCAGGAAGCCGCACTCCGCGACGGCAAGCGGCCCGCCGGCGAGGACAGTTGGGGCGAGGAGCTGGAGTGCATGTGGGGCCGGGTCGGCTCCGGCGAGTCCCCGCTGACCGGCGGCGGCATCCCGGTCAAGACACTGCCGGGCGACTACCCCGCGTACTACGCGGCCGTGGCCGCGGCGGTCCGCGGCACCGGCCGGAACCCCGTCTCCGCGTACGAGGCCGCGTCGGCCCTCGACGTCCTTGAGGCCGCACGCCGCTCGGCCCGCGACGGTGTGGCGGTGGCCGTATGACGACGCCGACGCCGAAGTCGACGCCCACCGCACCCACAGTGGACGAGCTGGAGACCCAGGAACTCCGCCTGGTACTCCCCCACTTCACGTACGAGGACGCCTGGGCGCTCGGCACCCTCCTGGTCGACCTGGCCCGCGAGCGCCAGGCCCCGGTGGCCATCGACATCACCCGGGGCGGCCAGCAGCTCTTCCACGCGGCCCTGCCGGGATCGACCCCGGACAACGACGCCTGGATCACCCGCAAGCGCCGCGTCGTCGAACGCTACGGCTGCTCGTCGTTCCTGGTCGGCACGCGCTTCCGCGCCAAGGGGACGACGTTCGAGGAGTCCTCGCGCCTGGACCCGGACGTGTACGCGGCGCACGGCGGCGCGTTCCCGATCGCGGTGCGGGGCGCGGGCGTGATCGGCACGGTCGTGGTATCGGGCCTCCCGCAGGCGGCGGACCACGCGCTGGTGGTCGAGGCCTTGGAGCGGTTCGTGTAAACGGGGGCGCCCCTCTCCGCTGAGGGGGGCGCCCCGTCAGGGGCGCGGGGAACTGCGCGCCAAGCCACGACGCAGCCGCTACGCCCCCTTCAGCTCCTGCCGCTGCTTGCCCAGTCCCTCGATCTCCAGCTCCACCACATCACCGGCCCGCAGGTACGGCTTCGGCTCGGGGTGTCCCATGGCCACGCCCGCCGGCGTACCGGTGTTGATGACGTCACCCGGGTACAGGGTCATGAACTGGCTTACGTAGCGCACCACTTCGGCCACCGGGAAGATCTGCTGGGCCGTGGTCCCGTCCTGCTTCAGCTCGCCGTTGACCCAGAGCTTCAGGGACAGGGCCTGCGGGTCGGGGACCTCGTCGGTCGTCACAAGCCACGGGCCAAGCGGGTTGAACGTCTCGCAGTTCTTGCCCTTGTCCCAGGTGCCGCCGCGCTCGATCTGGAACTCGCGCTCCGAGACGTCGTGGGACACCGCGTATCCGGCGATGTGCGCGAGCGCCTCCTCGTCGGACTCCAGGTAGCGGGCGGTGCGCCCGACGACGATCGCGAGCTCGACCTCCCAGTCCGTCTTGACCGACTTGCGCGGCACGAGCACGGTGTCGTCCGGACCGACCACCGTGTCCGCCGCCTTGAAGAAGATGACGGGCTCGGCGGGCGGCGTGGCCCCGGTCTCCTTCGCGTGGTCGTGGTAGTTGAGCCCGATGCACACGACCTTGCCGATCCGGGCGACGGGCGGCCCGACCCGCAGCCCCTCCGCGTCGAGCACGGGCAGCTCGCCCGACTCGGCGGCGGACCGGACCCGGCCGAGGGCGGCCGTGTCGGCGAGCAGCGCGCCGTCGATGTCCGTGACGGTCCCTGAAAGGTCCCGCAACGTGCCTTCGGCATCGAGCAGCGCCGGGCGCTCGGCCCCCGCCGTACCGACTCGCAGCAGCTTCATGGTCAATCTCCCTTGGTCGAGTCGCGCCCGCGTCCTGACTGCCCGCGTGGCCCGGGTTGCGGCCATCGGAGGATTGGAAGATCCTCCAAGGTCACCGTCCATCCCGCAAGACCCTGTTCACAGACCGGACCGTTACCCGGCGGTAGCCAGCGCTCCCGCCCCGGCCGCCCCGTACGGCATGTCCCGGTAGAGCACGGCGCGCTCGACCGCGCTCCAGGTGGTGCTTGTGACCACGTAGAGCGCGGCGGCCAGCGGCACGAAGGCGACGGTGAACAGCGTCATGAACGACATGAACGGCATGACCTTGGTCATCGCGCCCATGCCGGGCATCTGCTGGGCGTCACCGGAGCCGGTCGCGCCGGTCGCGGGCGCGGCCATGGCCATCTGCTTCTTCGTACGCCGGAAGTTGAAGGTCGCGACGGCGGCCACGATCGCGAAGAGCACGAGATAGACGAGTCCGTGCGCCCCGAAGACCCCGCCGTCGGCGAGCGCGTCGGCCCAGCGTCCGCCGAGGGGCGCCTCGAACAGCTTGTGCCCGAGCAGCGCGTTGGCCTCGCCGCCGATGCTGGAGTTGGAGAACAGGTGGTAGAGCAGGAAGAACGCCGGAAGCTGGAACAGGCTTGGCAGGCACCCGGAGAGCGGCGAGACCTTCTCCGCGCGGTGCAGCTCAAGCACCGCCTTCTGCAGCTTCTCGGGGTTCTTGGCGTGCTTCTTGCGCAACTCGGCGATCTGCGGCGACAGCTTGGCGCGCGCCTTCTGGCCACGGGCCGAGGCCCGCGACAAGGGGTGGACGAGGAGGCGTACGCACGCGGTGAACAGGACGATGGCGGCGGCCATCGCGGAGGCGTGGAAGACGGGTTCGAGCAGGTCGGCGATGGAGCCGACCAGGTCGGCGAACAGGGACATGAAAGCGGAGAACAGACCGGACATGGAGAAACCCTCCGGGGTCTCGTCGTGCCGAGGAAAAGGCGGGAGAACGTGCTCTTTTCGGCGTGACGGCCCGCGAAGGGTCGAGGTATGTCGCTAGAGGTTTACCGGTGTCGTGTTCCGTGTTGCGTGTTCCGGTGTTCCCTACGCGGCCGTCATGACGAGACGGCCCGGTGCTCGGGGCCGCCTGCGCCCGGAGGCGTCGGGATCGCGCTGCGGCAGGAAGGCCGTGCGCTTCTCGCGGTCGCGGATGGCCGTACGCACCCGGGTGCGGGGCACGGCGGGAGCGCAACGCGCGGCGATCAGGGAGCAGACGGCGAGCGCGGAGCCCGCGGCGGCGGTCGCGGCGAGCGCGACGGCGGCGGTGATGCTGCTCGCGTCCAGGAGGACGACCTCGACGAGGAGGAAGAGGAGGAGGCCGGTGGGGCGGAGGGCGGCTTTCCAGCCGCGGATCGCGTCCTGCATCGCTTCCCGTCCCCCCTCTCCTTGAGTCGCCTTCAGATCCCTCGCCGATACGGCGTATCGCGTAGCGCCGCTTTATCGCGTACTGCCGTTATACAGGATCCGTCTCGACGGCCGTAAGGAGCCTTCGGGGCGCGAGCAGTGCCCGGCTGACCGGATCGGACGGGTCCGGATCGAGGCCGGGGCCGGGCACCATCTCGACGTCCTCGACGGGTACGAGGACCCCGCAGGCCGGACAGTCACCGGCGAGGCCGAGATCCGTACCGCACGTCGCATGCCGGAAGTACCGCAGCGGCTTGGTCTCCGAGAAGGTGTCGCGCCCCCAGGCGCCGAGCGCGAGCAGGGTCGGCCAGAGCGCGCGGCCCCGCCCCGTCACGACGTACTCGTGCCGCGACGGCGCCTGCGCGCACGGCCGCTTCTCCAGGACGCCGGCCGCGGTGAGCGACTGGAGGCGCGAGGCGAGGACCGCGCGGGGGATGCCGAGGTGGACGAGGAAGTCGTTGTAGCGCCGCACCCCGTAGAGCGCGTCACGGACGACGAGGAGCGTCCAGCGCTCCCCGACGACTTCGAGCGCGCGGGCGATGGAGCAGTCCTGCGCCGCGTAGTCCTTGCCGAGAGCCATGGGTCCACCTTAGCGACGTTCCGACTTCGAGGTTCAATGACTGAACTCCACCTGCTACGGTCATGGCGCGGGCCAGGTTCAATGACTGAACCTGCCCTCCACTTGGACCCTGATGCCCCCTGGAGGAGCAGGCCATGCCGCCACGGCCAGAACGCACCGCAGCCTCAGTGCCCTCGGAAGTCCCGGTGAGCTCGGAAGTCCCGGTGAGCTCGGAAGTCCCGGTGAGCTCGGGAGCCCCAGTGAGCTCGGAAGCCCCGGTGACCTCGACAGCCCCAATGCACTCGGAAGCCTCAGCGCCCTCCACAGCCCCAGAGACCTCGGCGCCGTCCACGGGAGCGGCCTCCGCCGTTCGCCCGCGCCCCGCGGCCACACTCGCGGTCACCAGCGCCGCCACCGCCGTGGCCCTGATGACGTACACCGCGCCGATGGTCACGCTCCCCGACACCGCCGCGTCCCTGCACACCCCGCTCTCCGCCCAGGCCTGGCTGCTCAACGGCACGCCGCTGGGCCTGGCCGCCCTGCTCCTGGTGGCGGGCAGCCTCGCCGACGACTACGGCCGGCGCCGGATCTTCCTCTCCGGGACAGTGGCGCTCGGCATCACCACGGCGCTTGGCGCGCTCGCGGGCTCGACATGGCTCTTCACCCTGACCCGCGTCGCCCAGGGCGCGGCGAGCGCGGCGATCCTGGCGGCCAGCCTCGGCCTGCTGGTGCACGCCTTCCCGGCGGGGCCGGGGCGGATCAGGGCGACCGGCGTCTGGGGAGCCTTCGTGAGTGGCGGCATCGCGGTGGGCCCGGTGCTCGCGGGCGCCATCGCCTCGCCGGCCGGCTGGCGTTGGTCGTACGTGGTGTTGGGGGCGGCGGCGCTGGTGGTGGCCGCCTTCGCCCCCCGCACACTGACGGAATCACGCGCTCCCCGCCCGGGCCGCCCGGACCTGGCGGGGGCGTTGACGCTGGGCCTCGCCCTGGTGGCCCTGGTGGCGGCGCTGACGCTGGGCAGGGACGGCTGGCTGCGTACGCCGGTGGCGGCCCTGCTCGTGGCGGCGGCAGCCCTGCTCGCGCTGTTCACGGCGGTGGAACACCGCTCCACCGCCCCCATGCTCGACCTGACCCTCCTCCGGCGGGCCCCGTTCCTGGCGTCGTCGGCGGGCGGCTTCTTCACGGGCTTCGCGGTGATCGCCCTCTTCAGCTATCTCCCGACGCTCCTCCAGCAGACGCTCCCCATGTCGGCGATGGCCACCGCGCTCCTGCTCATGATCTGGTCGGGCACGTCATTCCTGGTGGCCCTGCAGGCACGCCGCCTGGCGGGCAAGGTCTCACCCCGCCACCAACTGGCCCTGGGCTTCGCACTGCACGCGGCGGCGGTCCTGACGATGCTGCCCGCGGTGGACGCGGGCCCGTGGCCCCTGCTCCTCCCCGGCCTCCTCATCTCCGGCGCGGGCAGCGGCCTCCTGAACGCGGCGCTTCCCCTGTTGGCCGTCACCTCCGTCCCGGCCGACCGCGCGGCGATGGGCTCGGGCGCCAACAACACGGCGCGGTACATCGGTTCGGCGGCGGGCGTGGCGCTGATGATCGCGGTATCGACATCAGGGGGCTCGCTCGCCCATGGGGCGCAGGTGGCTCTGGTGGTGTCGGCGGTGCTGGGGGCGGTGGGGGCGGTGGTGGTACTGGCGCTGCGGGGGCGGGGGCGCCGGGGTGGGCGGGGGCGCTGATCCGGGGGGCTTCATCTGGGCCGCATGGACTGCAGCTTCCCCCACACGATGAGCCGGTACTTGGAGGTGTACTCGGGGGTGCAGGTGGTGAGGGTGATGTAGTACCCGGGAGAGCTGTACCCGTGCCCGGCCTTCACGAGGCTGCGGGGCACGGCGCGGATGACGCCGCTGTCACGGGCGGAGGTCTGGGCGAGCGTCTTGTCGACGACGTACGTGTAGATGGCCTTCTGAGTCTCGACAACAAGCTCGTCGCCGCCCCGCAGCCGATTGATGCGGCGAAAGGGCTCGCCATGGGTATTGCGGTGCCCGGCGAGCGCGAAGTTCCCGCCCTCGCCCGGCTGGGCGGTACGCGGATAATGCCCGACGTACCCCTTATTCAGCACGCCACTCTTGCTGACGCCTTCAGCGACGGGCACCCGTATTCCGATCCGCGGAATGCGGAGGACGGCGTAGGCCTGGTCCCAGTCGGGGGTGGGGGCGGGGGCGGTGACGGGTTGTTGCCGCCGGGTGGGTTCCTGACCGGAAGGTTCACCGGCGCCGGAGGCACGCGGCGCGGGACTGGCGTCGGGACCAGGCTCCTCGGCAGCGGCGCTCGGAGGACTGGAGGCAGAGGAGGAGCTCCCCCACTCCCGCTCAAGAGCCTGAACCTTGCGCTCGGCGCCTTCGCGGGCCTGCCGGTTGGTCCACCAGAGCTGATGGGCGACAAGGAGGAGCAGTACGACTCCGAGAGTGACGGCGGCCTCGGCCCCACCCCACAACCCCCGCACGAGGGGGCTCTTCCTCCCCCTTCGCCCCTGCACGACAACAGGAACCCGCTCCCGCACGGCCACCACCCCTCTCCCGGCCGCCCGCACGATAGGGCCAGCCCCGCCAACTAGCCATGCCGATGCACCCACACCCTCTCCGCATATCCGCACGACAACCCTGCTGTAACGCCCCCACTCGGCAGTACGGTGTCCCGTATGCGCCCCGACACGCCTGCCGACCACATCGCCGAAGCCGAGCGCCTGGAGCGGACTGCCGGCTTGTACCCCGAGGACACCGAGCACCTGCTGCTCCAGGCCGCGGCCCACCTGGAACTGGCGGGCGAACGCGACCGCGCGACGACGCTCTACGACCGCCTGCTGACCCCGGACGCCCCTCACCCGGCGTCGGCCCCGACCCTGATCCGGGCCCTGAAGGCCTCGAACCTCTGGGAGTACGGCCACGAGGCGGAGGCAAGGGCGATCATCGACGGCGTACGGGCGTCGGCCCCTCGCGATCCCGCCCCGTGGGTGATCGTGGCGGAGTCACTGGAGGCGCACGACGAGCTGACCCAAGCACAGGAAACCTTCACGCAGGCACTGGAACTCCTGCTCCCGCCCCCGCCGCCCGGCGGCTCCGGAGGCACCCCCTCCTACGAACAACGCCCGCTGCTGTTCGGCCGCCACAGGGTGCGCCGCTTGCTGGGAGCGAGCCACGACACGTGGGACGCGCTGGCGGACGAGGTCTCGACGTCCCCCGTCCCCCTGGACGAACTGCACGACCCGAAGCGAATCTGGTCCCTGGGCTCGGACAACCCCGAGGAACTCCGCGCGGAAATCTCCCGCATCCAGGCGGAGTTGGGCTCATACAGGGAGGCCCTGTCCCGCCCGTTCCCGGTGGCGGTCCTGCACTGGCCCGCAACAGAACTGGCAGAACTCCTGACGGCGTACCCAAGCCTGGCTTCGGAATACCCGTCCCACGAGGCCCACTTGTCGACCATAGAGGCATCGCTACGCGAACTCTCAGCCTCCGGCACCCCGAACCTGGGCATCGTGACGGGAACGGTCCCGTCGTACGAAGCTTTCGCAGCCTCGGAGGGCGCCCAGCCGACGGAGGTCTCCCTGCTCCCGCAGTACGCGACGACGCTGGCGGCGCGGGGGCGGGCAGTGGGGTGGCCGCCGGAGGCGGGGGCGGGGTGTTGGTGTGGGTCGGGAGACTCTTACCGAGAATGCCATGGGGCCACTGACTGACTCATGCCACCGACGGGGGTTGAGTCACAGGTTCTGGGACCTGTCGGCCCAGCGCGAGCGGTGCTGTTGCAGAAACTCTCGCCTTATACGGTGCCGGTCGCGCTGAACGAAGAGATCCCTCACGAAGGTGTGCTGAAATCCGTCGACAACCTTGAAGTCGTCCGTAATCAGTATGGCCCCGTTGTCGAATCGCACATGGCAATTGGGGCATAGGCAAAGGATGTTGGCCGCTACATCAGGCCCACAGTGCGGCTCGCCCAACGCCTGTATGTGAGCACCTTCGCTGTAGAGCGTGCCATCGGAGTCCACGATGACTGGCTCACGGCAGATCTGACAGAGGTTGCCGTAGAGGGACTTGACCTTGCGTGCGGCGCGAGTGTTCCTCACCCTGCGCTGCGCTGTGATGTACCGAGCTGCGGCTCGCTCGAGCTCGGTCATACCCTCGTCGATCTCGACCTCGACGCCGTCAGGTATGAGCTCACCCTCGTCTTTGACGAGTCGGAACTGCCACATCAAGTGGCCCTGCGCCGTGCGGGAGCTCCAGTGTTCCTCTACAAGGTAGAGGCCTGCGTACTCGTAGCCGCCCCGAGCTTTGCCGCTGCGGATATCCAACCCACGGACGAAGCGGATAGGCAGCCCTTCCCGCTCGTTCACTACCAATCCGGCGTTGCGCCCCGTCAGTTCTTGGTCCTGAGTGATGTGCCCGTTGCTGGGCGCTCCGCCCATGGCCGTGTAAATCACGACGTCCCCTTCGTCGCGATCGGCAGCGTACCCGCCGCTCGCGACGATCGAGTCAACGCCTTCTTCCGCTGTGCCCGAGATGCCTTGCCCTCGGAATCGGTGCACGTCCGCCGCATACAGATCGTCGTGGAGTTTGAACCAGTCCCCCACGGCAGCATTGGGTGGCGGACCGAAGTAGATGCGCTTGGAAGGGCTGTTCGACGGTCTCGGCATACGAGCATGCTGTCGAACGAACGCTCGCCGATCAACCCACTGCTTGATCTGATCTCTCTACCCACGGGCGCTGCCCTTAGCGCGGCCTCAGCAGGCGTCCACCGCTTCCGTCTCAAAATGCATCTGCGCCCGGTCGAGCACCTCTGCCGTATCCCGGCCGTGCGCACGAAGCCAGTTGAATAGGTCAGCCACCACCCTGACCATGGCCTCCTCCACGACACCAGGCGTCAGCCTGGTCTGCGCCTCAGCGCATGGAAACCGCACGGGGTCGTACAACGCAAGGATGGTCTCTGCCCGGGCTACTGACGGTCTCTCGACATGACCGTCAGGGCGATTCAGTCCAGCAGCCAGCTCACACCACGTGACCTTCAGATCCGACTGAAGAACCACACCCCAGCGGTCCGCAACAGCGTCGACTAGTGCCACGCCCCGCCCGGTTTCCGCGTCCGACCCTGGTGAAAGAAGGGTCGGCAGCACGCGCGTATCCGGGTCATGAATCTCGAGGCGCAGGTACTCCCCACTCATAGAGACCGCCAACGTGGCGGGAGTCCCCGGGCCGACGTGTGTGATCACGTTCGTGACGAGCTCGGTAACGCAGAGCTGCGCCGCATCGATCAGTCCAGGAAGACCCCACAGGTTCAGATGCAACCTCATGATGCGGCGAAGTGCCGCGACTTCCTCGGGCTCAGCTAGGAACGAGATCTCCCACGGCTTCCTCGTCATGCACTCATGAACGCTCACGCCTCAACCTCCCAGCCAGAGATCCACCCGAGTGACAACTGGCTGTCACGATCAATGGACCCACCGTAGCGATACATGCGAGCATGGCAGCGCCCATCCCACCGTGCAATGTGCACGAGGGGATTCCCTCCATAGAGTGATTGGCCTTTCCTAGGGCTTCCGGTGAGATGGAACCTTCGCTAGATGACAGGGAGTTGGAATGACCGGCTCGCCCACCGCCCGACGTCGCCGACTGGCGATCGAGCTCAAGAAGCTCCGCGAGGAGCACAACCTCACGTGCAACCAGGTGGGCAAGGAACTCGACTGGAGCGGGTCCAAGGTCAACCGCATGGAGACAGGCACCGGGCGCGTCCAACCGTCGGATGTCGAAGCGCTATGCCGCTATTACGAGACCACCCCTGAGCTGCGCGAGTTCCTCAAAGCCCTCGCCAAGGAATCGAAGCTCCGCGGGTGGTGGCATGCCCACGCAGCGGCGATCCCGTCTTGGTTCTCGGTCTATGTCGGGCTGGAGCAAGAGGCAGCCAGCCTGCGCCAGTACCAGTGCGAGTTCACCCCGGGGCTGCTACAGACAGCCGCCTACGCCACGGAACTGCACCGTGCCACCGGCCACATCAGTGACGAGCAGTTGGAACGTGCCATCCAGGTACGCATGGAGCGGAAGCAGATTCTCACCCGAGAGAATCCGACGGAACTCTGGGCGGTCATCCACGAGACGGTCCTACGTCATGTTGTCGGTGACCGTGACGTCATGAAGCTCCAGCTCGAACATATGCTGGCCCTAGGGAAGTTGCCGAACGTAACCCTTCAGGTCCTGCCCTTCGACGCGGGTACATACCCCGCGACGGGCGCGTACACCATCCTCGGGTTCCCTCAGCGGGGAGACCCAGATGTGGTGTACCGGGACGGGATCACTGATGCGGTGTACCTGGAAGCTCCCTCGGATGTGGACCAGTACACGAAGGCCTTCGACGCCCTTCGGGCCTCTGCTTCGAGCCCGGCCCGCTCCGCCTTGTTGATTGAGAAGGTGCTTGAGGAGTACTCCAGATGACCCCAACTACAGGTTCCGGCAGCTCTTTGACCGTTCAGTGGCGCAAGAGCAGTTACAGCAACGGCTCCGGGGGTGAGTGCGTGGAGGTGGCTGCTGTTGAACAGGCAGTCCTTGTGCGCGATTCGAAGCGACCTGGCGGTCCCCTGATCGCCCTTCAGCCACGCGCCTGGAGCGCATTCCTCGCTGACATGGAGTAAGTCCCGCCGCACTGAGGGGGCTTGGAAGGGGGGTGGCGGGCGCCCCGCCGTTCCCCGTGGGGCCGAAGCTCAGACCCTCCGGGGTAGGGGCAGGGAGCCCGCCGGTCTGCGCAAGCGCAGTGTTCAGTAGCCGGGCCTAGTCGTAGAAGACGACCCCGCCGCCGCCCTCGGCGTCCGTCGTCGACACCATGAACTCCGCCTTGTTGTTGGCACCGTCGACGTAGTCACCGATGTTGTTGAAGGTGAGGCAGCCGCCCGAGGTGGACCTTGACGCCACCTTCCTCGAATTGCTGGAGTCGTGCTCCCACAGGGCGACCGTCTCCTTGAACTGCGTCCTGTCGACGCACGCCTTGAAGCTGCCGCCGGTGGAGTGGGAGTAGCCGGTGAACCACAAGTGCTGGTCTGTGTCGCGGTACTTGAACGTGCTGCTGCCTACGTGGTTCCACCCTGCCGGGGCGGCCGAGGCGTTCGCGGCGCCCGAACCGGCGGCAACCATGACGGAGGCGCAGAACGCCACCCCTACAGCCTTGAGCTTCTTCACTTCAGTCCCTACCTGTGTTGCTCGTGTTCCCTGGATCAGGGTGCCGCCCGGGCAGCCAAAGCCCCCGCGGCCCCACCACTCCCCTTACCCGACTTGCCCGACTCACTCATCCCAATCAATCCGATCTGCGGAGCTGGGCGTGGTGGTGGGGGTGGTCGGGGGCGAGTCAGGTGGGGTGGTTCTCCAAACAGAAGAGGGCCCGCTTATGGCGGGCCCCCATCCGTGGTTACTTGTGAACTACTCGCCGTGGCCTGCGCTGTGACCTGCGCCGTGACCGGCGACCTTGGTGATCCCGGCCGGGCCGCCGAGGTTCTCGAAGGCGAAGCCGCCCATCCAGCCCCTGTCGTGCCCGTGTCCGCCGTGGCCGCCTGCGCCGTATCCGGCGCCCTCGGTGATCCCGGCCGGGCCGCCGAGGTTCTCGAAGGCGAAGCCGCCGCCCTGCCAGCCCCTGTCGTCGTCGGCGAGGGCGGTGCCGCTGGCGCCCAGCACTGCAGCGGCAGCGAGGGCTGTGGCAGCCAAGGCTGTACGAATACGCATGGGATCCCTTTCAGGTACGTGATCATGGGGGTGTGTCCAGGTCCTGCCCTCTTCCCCGACCGCACAGAACCTGCCCCGCCGCAATTCACCCGGACAGCCGCGCCCTCGGAACCGGACAGCCGCGCCCTCGGAACCGGAAACCGACACACCCGGGTCCCGGGTATCGGGCACCGGCACCCCGACTGCCGGGACGGGCCTACCCGACCCCCTACTCGACCCGCTCATCCCAATCAATCCGGTGCTCGAACTGCCAAGCCCCCCAGACCGCTCCCCCGCCCCCGCCCACCTTCGTCGCCACCGGCAGCAGCGCGTCACGGAGGGCTCGGCTGAAGGGGCCCGCCGGCTTCGGGGCGGCTGTGCGGGCCGCTGCCGATGTGGCCGTAGGAGTCGCCGTCGTGTGTTTCAGGATGCGGTCCACCCGGGGGCGGCGCAGCGACTCGTACGCCTTGAATGCCTTGCCGTGGGGCAAGTCCCGCAAGCAGCGGGCCAGTTCGACCGCACCCTCCGAGGCCAGCGACACGCCTTGGCCCGACGTGGGGGACATCGCGTGGGCGGCGTCTCCGATCAGGATCATGCGGCCCCTGCTCCAGGTGTGGACGGGAGGCATCGTTTCCGTGGGGCCCGTGGTCACCAGGTCCTCCGGGGCCGTGTCCGCCAGGAGGTCCGGTGCCGGAGTGCGGTCGTCCGTGAACGCCTCCCCCAGCCGCTTCAGCCACTCCCCCGCGCCGACCGCCTGAACCTCCGCCTGCGTCATCGGCTCGCGGTGCGGCAGGTTCGCGAACCAGGCCGCCGAACCGTCGTCGAAGATCTGGTAGCCGAAGTACGCCCGCTTGCCGTAGCACATGTACAACACCCCCTCCGTAGAAGGGAGTTCCGTCTTCTGTACGCGTGCCGTGAACGTGAGCATTCCGGCGTAATGCGGCTTCGGCGCCGATGGGTCGATCAATGAACGCACCGTCGAGCGCAAGCCGTCCGCGCCGATCAGGATGTCCGCCTTCGCCAGTGAGCCGTCCGAGAAGCGAGCCGTCACGCCCGCGCCCGTGTCCGTCGCGTCCAGCAGGCGCTTGCCCCGGTGGATGGGGATCTCGCGGCGTTCCGCCTCCGCCGTGATCGCCTCGTGCAGCTCCGTGCGCCAGACGAAGCGGGTCGTGGGGAGGTCGGCGGGCGGGGCCAGTTGGGCCAGGTGCCGGCCCGTCCAGCTGCGCAGGCCCAGCGCGGTCACCGGGGTGCCGATGGCGCTCACCGTCTCCGCCGCGTCGATCGCCTCCAGCGCCTGCTGGCCGTTCGGGGCGATCGTCATGCCGCCGCCGAGGCGACTGCCGCCCCGGTCACTCGGCCTGGAGTCGTACGCCTCGTACACCCTCGCCTCGATGCCCGCCTTGTGCAGTGCCATCGCCACCACCATGCCTGCGATGCCACCCCCGATGACCAGGGCGGTTCGGGTGCTGGAGGCAGGGGTTCGCGCGGTCATCTCTACTATCGGTCCCTCGTCGGCTGCGCCTTCGAGTACGCCGCGGATGCGCAGCGCACACCCTCACCAACCTACGTGGCGCAGACCCCCTCGCCGCAAGGCTTTCCTGCCGCGTTAGCCTCGGGCCGAACGCGCATTGAGTACGTATTGAGGACGTATCGGCTTCACGCCGTGGAAGCGAGGCAGGCATGGCGAAGGTACCGGCAGCGGCAATTGCCGCCAGTGGGCTCGTCGGGGGGTTCGCCGTCGCTCGGTGGACCAAGAAGCGGCCCCTCGGCGGTGTCGTCCTCGCTGCCGCGGGGGCCGCCGCCGCTCAGCAGTGGCGGCAGAGCGCGGGCGCGAAGACCGCCGTCGCACTCAGCGCCACGTACGTCGCCGCCTTCGCCGGGTCGCATCCGCTCGCCAAGAAGGTCGGGGCCTGGCCCGCGGTCTTCGGGGTCGCGGGTGGCGTGGGGCTGGCCTCGTGGGTGCTCGCCGATCGCCGGGGGTGATCCGCTGGGGGATCCGGGGGGGGTGATCCGCCGCGCGATCGGGGGGGGATCCGCCGCCGGATACGGCCGCTCAGGCCTCGCTGTCCCTGAACAGGCGCGCGAAGCCCGCCACCGCGAGCACCCCCGCCCCCATCACCAGCACGAAGAACCCCCACGCCAGCGGCCACACCGCCGCGTCCGGCTCCGGGTGGTTGTCGAAGGAGACGTACATCAGCGTCGCCGGCGGGGCCGCCACAAGGAGCAGCGCCCAGCCCAGGCGGTCACGGAAGCCGAAGTAGGCCGCCAGGGACAGCATCGAGACGGCCAGGATCGTGATTCCCAGGGCCGTCACCGGTGACGTCTCGTTGATCGCGCCCGGTGTCTCGGGGCGGTTGCGCAGGTCCCAGGGCAGGCACAGGAGGTACGCCGCTGCCGCGAGGCCCGCTCCGACGGCGCGCGTCACCCAGCGCCGCAGGGAAGGGCTCCCGGGCAGGGACTCCAGCAGGTTCCGCGCGTTTATGGGGCTCAGTTCGTGGCGCGGGCTCATGCGTCGGCCCATGTGGCGCGGGCTCATGCGTCGGCCTATATGGCGCGGGCTCATGCGCCCGCTCATGTTCATCGACTTTGCCGTCATGCGTACGAGCCTGCCGACCTCGCCTCGGGGTGCGACAGAGTACGCGTACTCAGAAGCGAGCCTCCTCAGACTCAGCCTCGTCAGACCGCGCCCCTCGTCCCCCTGAACGTCATCCGGTACGCCCCCGGCGACACCCCGAGCCCCGCCTGGAAGTGCTGCCTCAGCGACGCTCCGGTGCCGAAGCCCGCCTCCGCCGCGATGCGGTCGACCGTGCGGTCCGTCTCCTCCAGGAGTTCGCGGGCCCGGTCCACGCGGCGCT
The DNA here is from genome assembly GCF_039533825.1 of Streptomyces rectiviolaceus. Taxonomy (NCBI): domain Bacteria; kingdom Bacillati; phylum Actinomycetota; class Actinomycetes; order Kitasatosporales; family Streptomycetaceae; genus Streptomyces; species Streptomyces rectiviolaceus. The sequence goes on along the minus strand of NZ_BAAAUG010000090.1, from coordinate 21,066 downwards.
GGGTCAGCCACTGCATCGGCGTCAGGCCCGTCTCCTCGCGGAAGCGGCGGCTGAAGGTGCGGATACTCATGGACTCCCGCGCGGCCATCTCGGCCAGCGTCAGGGGTTCGGACAGGCGCGTCTGGGCCCACTCCCTGGCCCGGCCCGTCGACGTGAGGCGGGGCTCCGCCACCGGGCGTCGGATGTACTGGGCCTGGCCGCCCTCGCGGTGCGGGGGTACGACGGTGCGGCGGGCCACGTCGGCCGCCACCGCCGCGCCCTGGTCGCGGCGGATCATGTGCAGGCAGAGGTCGATGCCCGCCGCCTCGCCCGCGGAGGTGAGGACCGCGCCCTCGTCCACGTACAGGACGTCCGGGTCGACCGTCACGGCCGGGAACGTGCGGGCGAAGAGGTCCGCCGAGAGCCAGTGCGTCGTCGCCCTGCGGCCGTCCAGGAAGCCCGCTGCCGCGAGGACGAAGGCGCCAGTGCAGATGGAGGCGATGCGGGCGCCGGCGCCCGTGGCGGACTCGAGCGTTCTCGCCAGGGCGGGCGGGAGCTCGCCCGGCCTCAGCGACTCGTCCTGCTCGTGCGACGCCGGGATGATGACCGTGTCCGCGGCCGCCACCGCCTCGGGGCCGTGCTCGGCGTATACGGGGAAGTCCGCGTCCGTGCGGATCCTGCCGGGGGTGAGTGCGCAGGTGCGGAGGTCGTAGAGGGGCTCGCCCGTGGTGGGCGTACGCGCGTTGCCGAACAGCTGGTGGACCAGGCCCAGCTCCATGGGGAGTACGCCGTCGCGGATCAGGACCGCGACGCTGTGGGACTTGGCCACCGTGCTTTTCCTTTCCCCGATCCGAATCCCGCCCCTTCCCGAAGATTCCGGCTCCGCCGAGTTCGTCCTCAAGCGCCGGACGGGCTAGAAGAGCACATGCGACACCGCATAGATCGCAAGCCCCGCCAACGCCCCCACCACCGTGCCGTTGATCCGGATGAACTGCAGGTCGCGGCCGATGTGGGCCTCGATCTTCTTCGACGTGTGTTCGGCGTCCCAGCCCGCGACCGTGTCGGTGATCAGGGAGGTGATCTCGTCCCGGTACGTCGTCACCACGTACACCGCGGCGCCCTCGACCCAGCCGTCGACCTTCTGCTGCAGCCGGTCGTCCGTCGACATCCGCGCGCCCAGCGAGAGCAGCGCGGCCCGCACCCTCAGGCGGAGCTCGCTGCGCTCGTCCTCGGCGGCGGCCACGATCATCTGGCGGACCGCCGACCAGGCGGATGCGATCAGGTCCTGCACCTCGCCGCGGCCGAGGACCTCCCGCTTGAGGCGCTCCACGCGCTCGCGGGTGTCGGAGTCGGACTGCAGGTCGGCGGCGAAGTCGGCGAGGAAGCGGTCGACGGCGCCGCGCGCGGGGTGCTCGGGCATGTCCCGCATCTCGGCGAGGAAGCGGAGCAGCTCCTTGTAGACCCGCTCGCCGACCCTCTTGTCGACGAACCGCGGGGTCCAGCCGGGGGCGCCGCCCTGCACCGCGTCCATGACCGACTCGTCGTGCTCCACCAGCCAGTCGTGTGCGCGTACGCAGACCAGGTCCACGACTCGTTTGTGGCCGCCGTCCGCCACGACCTTCTCCAGCATCTTTCCGATGCCCGGCGCGATCTCCTGGGCGTCCGCGCGGCGCGTGATGGCCTCGCCGACGACCGCCTGGACGTCGGAGTCGCGCAGCACCGTCAGGGCGCCGCGCAGCGCCGTGGCCAGCTCGGCCGTCACCCGGTCGGCGTGTTCGGGGTCCGCCAGCCAGGTGCCGAGGCGGCTTCCGATGCCCACGGCGCGCAGACGGCCTCGTACGACATCAGAGGAGAGAAAATTCTCGCCCACGAAGTCGCCGAGGGAGGCGCCCAGTTGATCCTTCTTGTTCGGGATGATCGCCGTGTGCGGGATGGGCAGGCCCAGCGGGTGGCGGAAGAGCGCCGTCACCGCGAACCAGTCGGCGAGCGCGCCGACCATGCCGGCCTCGGCCGCCGCCGCGACATAGCCCGCCCAGGCGCCGGCGCCGGAGCTCTGTGCCCATTTGGCGAGTACGTAGACGAGTGCGACGAAGACGAGGAGGCCCGTCGCGGTGATCTTCATCCGGCGGACGCCGCGCTGCTTCTCCTCGTCGGCGGGGCTGTACGTGAAGCCGCCGCCCGCGCCGAAGCCGCCCTTGCCCGAGCCGGACGGGACACCGCTTGAAGGAGCGGGCTCACGGGCATGCTGCCCGGCAGCACCCTCTTCAGCCGCATCCCCCGGAACTGATCGATTCGTACGTTCCACTCACTCCACCTGGCCCGTTCGCGTGATTCGCGGCGTCCTCATCCGTATTGTCCCCGTCTCTCTGCGTCCCTTCCTGACCGACTCCTGGAACGGACCACAAGTTCCCGGCGTCTCAATGGTCGGAGGGGGGCAGTGTCGGCCGCCTCACGGCCCATGACGCATCATGGGGTGATCACATCGGAGCCTCGGGCTCCCCCTGCTCGAGGAGACACAGCCCGCATGACCAAGCGTCACGGTTATGCCCTGCTTGCCGCGGTCCTCGCGGTGATAGTGGTGATTTCCGCCGCCATATACCTCGGTGTCGCGCACACCGACGACGGATCTCAGGACACCATCAGCGCGGGCGGGCGCACGCCGCGCAACTCCGCGGCGCCCGCGTCCGCCGGCACCTGGGTGGGCACCTGGGCCGCATCCCCCGCGGCCGCTGAACCAAACACGCACCGCAACGGCTTCGCGGGCCGCTCCATCCGCAACGTCGTGCACACCAGCGTGGGCGGCGACAGCGCTCGCATCACCCTGTCGAACCTGTACGGGCAGCAGCCGCTGAGCATCACCCACGCCTCCATCGCGGTCGCCGTGGGGGCGAACAACCCGGCCGTCGCACCCGGCACCCTGCGCCGCCTGAACTTCAACGGCAACACGTCCGTGGTGATCCCCGCGGGCCAGCAGGTGATGAGCGACGCGGTCCGGCTGCGCGTGCCGCACGACGGTGACCTCCTGGTCACGACGTTCTCGCCGACCCCTTCGGGCCCGGTCACCGTCCACCCGCACGCCCGCCAGGTCAGCTACGTCGCCGAGGGCGACCGTACGGAGGACCCGAACGGCGCTGCGTACACCCAGCAGAGCACCTCCTGGCGCTACCTGTCGGCGGTGGACGTCCTGAGCAACGAGTCGGACGGCACCGTCGTCGTCTTCGGTGACTCGCTCACCGACGGCATCTCCTCCACCATGGGCGCCAACGCCCGCTGGACCGACACCCTCTCCGACCGCCTCCGCGAGGAGTCGGGCGGCCCGCGCTACGGCGTCGTGAACGAGGGGATCAGCGGCAACCGCGTCCTCTCGGACGGGAACGGGACACCCGCGGACAACCCGAGCGGGCTCTCGCGCTTCGACCGTGACGTGCTCGACCGGACGGGCGTCAAGGCCGTCGTCGTCGCACTCGGCGTCAACGACATCCTGCGCAACCCGCACCAGAACAACCCCGACCGCATCGTGGAAGGGCTGCGGGAGCTGACGCGGCAGGCGCACGCGCGCGGGCTGCGGGTCGTCGGGGCGACGCTGATGCCGTTCGGCGGGCACCGGGGCTACCAGCCGGGGCTCGAGAACGTGCGTCAGGCGGTGAACGAGCAGATCCGTGACGGCAAGGTGTTCGACGAGTTCGTCGACTTCGACCGCGCGCTGCGGGATCCGTACGACCCCCGCAAGCTGCGCGGCCAGTTCGACTCGGGCGATCACCTGCACCCGAGCGACGCGGGCTACCGGAAGATGGCGGAGACCTTCAACCTGGCGCAGCTGCGGGGTTCCGCGGCCGCCGAGCTGTAGTCGGCCGCCAGCTGTAGTCGGCCGCCGAGCCGCGGTCACCCGCGGCTCGGTCCCGCTCCCCGCCGCTCAGTCCCCGCTCAGTCCCGCTCCTCGCGCTTGCGCGGGTGCAACTGGTGCCGTTCCTCGCGCCGCTCCAGCTTCTCGCGGCGGCGCTCCTCCTTGATCCGCAGGCGCTCCGCCCGCGGCAGCTTGCGGTCCACGCCGACCCCGCCCATCAGGGCGAAGCCCTTGACCACCACGCGCGGGGAGCCGGGGGTGCCCTCCCCGGTAGCCCTGTCGTCGAAGCCGCCCATGATGCCGAAGCCCTTGACCTGGACGTTCAGCTCGGGCGGCACGGTGACCTGCAGGCCGCCCATGATCGTGAAGCAGCGGATCTCGACGTCACGGTCCGCGAACCGCGCCTCGCGCAGGTCGATCTCGCCGCCGCCCCACATCGCGAACGCGGTGAACCGCGAGCCCACGGTCCAGCCGCCCTTGCGGTTGAAGCCGCTCCAGAACGCGAAGGCACCCGTGGAGGTGGCCTCGCCGCCGATGCGGGAGTGCCAGTCGATCCCGCCCTCACCGGCGGGGCTGGACTTCACCATGGAGATCCGGGCGCCCGCCTCCGGCAGGTCCCGGGTGATCGGCTCGAGCTCGCCGTACGTACGCGCCTTGTACGTCGCTTCCAGGCGCTCCTCGAACTCCTCCATGTCGAGGCGGCCCTCGGCCACGGCGTCACGGAGTCGTTCGGCGACGCGTTCACGGTCGGCGTCGGCGGCCCGGAGATCCGGGAGATGAGGCTGCTCGTCGGTCATACGAAGCAGCCTACGAGGTCGCCTTCTCCGCGTACATCTTGGCGATGACGGCCTCGATGTCGGGTTCCCTGACCGAGAGGTCGACCATCGGGTACTCGGCGGCGATACGGGCGACAAGCGGAGCTGCCGACTCCGCCGCGGGGAAGGCGAGCCACTGCCGCGGGCCCTCCACCTTCACCACCCGCGCCGACTCCACCTCGATGGGCGGAAGTTCGCGCTCCAGGTCCACGACCAGGGTCCGCTCGCTCTCGCCCACCTCGTGCAGCCCCGCAAGCGGACCGTCGTACATCAGGCGGCCGTGGTCGATCACCATCACCCGCTTGCAGAGCATCTCGATGTCGGTCAGGTCGTGCGTGGTGAGCAGGACCGTCGTACCCGCTTCCGTGTTCAAGTCCCGCAGGAATTCCCTGACTTTGGCCTTGCTGATCACGTCGAGGCCGATCGTCGGCTCGTCCAGGTACAGCACCTCCGGATCGTGCAGGAGCGCCGCCGCGATGTCGCCACGCATCCGCTGGCCGAGCGAGAGCTGGCGCACGGGCACGTCCAACAGGGCGCTCAGCTCAAGGAGTTCGACACATCGGTCGAGGTTCTCCTTGAAGCGGGCGTCCGGGATCCGGTACATCCGGTGCATCAGGCGGTACGAGTCGATCAGCGGCAGGTCCCACCACAGGGTGGTGCGCTGGCCGAAGACCACGCCGATGCGCCGCGCGAGGCGGGTGCGCTCGCGGGAGGGGTCGATGCCCGCCACGCGCAGCCGGCCACCGCTCGGCGTCAGGATGCCCGTCAGCATCTTGATCGTCGTCGACTTGCCCGCGCCGTTCGGCCCGATGTAGCCGACCATCTCGCCGCGCGGCACGGTGAAGGTGATGCCGTCGACGGCCCGCACCTCGTGCTTCTCGCGCCGTAGGAAGCCGGTCTTCTTGCGTACGTCGAAGACCTTCTCGACGCCGTCGAGCTCGATGAAGTCCGATTCTGATGTCACGTGCGTTCAGCTCCCCGTACTGCGATAAGAACGAAGTCCCGCCCGCCAGGCGAGTCCGGCGAGGGCGCAGCACCCGACGGCCACCAGCGGCGGTGTGAGGGCCAGCCAGCGCGGCAGGTCCAGCGGATAGGGCAGCCCCAGCACGTACAGCGCGGGCAGCCAGTTCACGAAGGCGAGCGGCAGGACGAACGTGACGCCCCGCACCAGGTCCTTGGCGAAGATGGTCGGCGGGTACTGGAGCATCGTGGTGCCGCCGTACGTGAAGGCGTTCTGCACCTCGGAGGCGTCCTGCGCCACGAACTGGAAGGCCGCGCCCGCCACGAACACCGCAGCGAAGATCGTCCCGCCGCTGAGCAGCATCAGCGGGATCATCAGGATCTTGAGCGGGGTCCATGAGATGTCGAGCACGACGAGTGCGTAGCCGAGGACCAGCAGGCCCTGCGTGATCCGGCCCAGGCGCCGCAGCGCGAACCGGTCGGCGGCGACCTGCGCGAGCACCGGAGCGGGCCGTACGAGCAGGGTGTCCAGGGTGCCGTCCCGCACCCGTCGCCCCAGCCGGTCCATCGACCCCATGGCCAGGTCGGCGAGCCCGAAGGCCGCGCCCGCCGAGCCGTACAGGAAGGCCACCTCGGGCAGCGAGTAGCCGCCCAGGGCGTCCACCTGGGAGAACATCAGCAGGATCGCGACGAAGTCGAGCGCGGTCGCCGCGAAGTTGCCGAACGCGGTCATCGCGAAGGACGCGCGGTAGGCCATCGTGGAGCGGATCCACATGGCCGCGATCATGCGGTAGGTCCGCACGCCGTCGAGCGCCCGCGACACCCGCGTGTCCGGCGCCCCGTCAAGGAGACTCTCAGCCACCCTGAACCACCACCCGTCGCGTAGCCACCGTCTGCAGCATCCGCCCCGCGCACAGCAGCCCGACGGCCCACGCGGCCTGGAAGCCGTACGTGGTGAGCAGGTCGAACCCCGTGCGCTTGCCGAGGAACACGTCCGCGGGCACCTGGATCAACGCCGACCACGGCATCGCCCGCGCGAACTCGCCGAGCGCACCCGGGAAGACGTTCAGCGGAAGCAGCATCCCGGAGAAGAAGATCCCCGCGAGCCACGCCATCTGTGCCACGCCCGCGCCGTCCATCAGCCAGAACGCGGAGAGCGCCACCAGGAAACGCAGCGCGAAACTCACCACCACGCCCAGCACGATCGCGACGGCCGTCGCGAGCCACGTCAACGGATCGGCGGGCACCGCCAGATCGAAGATCAACGCCCCGATCAGCATCGGCACGACCCCACGCCCCAGAAGATGGAAGAGCGCACGGCCCAGGTCGCCCGCGAGCCACCACGCCTGCAGGTCGGCGGGCCGGTACAGGTCGATCGCGATGTCACCCGTCCGGATGCGCTCGATCAGCTCGTCCTCGAAACCGCCGCCCATCACCGCCACCACCATCAGCAGCGCCTGCCCCAGCCACACGAACGTCAGCGCCTGCGACTGGTCGTAGCCGCCGAGCCCCGGACGCTCGTCCCACAGCGCGATGTACGTGTACGCGAGGATCAGCCCGAAGACGGTGTTGGTGAACACCCCCGCCAGGGTCGCCGTCCGATAGGTCGCGTACCGCCGGAAGCCTCCGTGGGCGACGGCCGCGTACAAGCGGAACCGTCCTGTACGCACACGCATCCCCTTTAACGAGAGCCTTGACGAAAGCCTTGCCCGGTCCGGACCAAAGAGACGGAGCCTAGTGCGGTCGTCATCGCTCGTGCCAGGCATTTTCGGCGCTCGGCGCGTGCCTGGCGGGGAACGCATGAATCGACAGTGTGCAATGGGTCGTACGAGGCGTACGTGACGTACGAGGCGAACCGGGAGTTCCACGAGACATGAGCAGCGACGAGCCGCAGCAGCAGGGCGCCAAAGGACCCGAGGGCTGGGCGCCCCGCGAACCCGTGGACACCCCCGATGAGACCCCTGAGGAGTCGTCAGCGGCACCCGCAGGCAAGGAGGGTAAGGAGGGCAAGAAGAAACGCCCCAAGCGCAAGGGCTGGCGGCGGATCTTCCCCACCTGGCGCATGGTGCTCGGCGGTTTCATCCTGCTGATCCTGCTCTGCGTCGGCGGCTTCGTCGCGGGCTACATGATCGTCGACATCCCCCCGGCCAACGCGGCGGCCACCGCGCAGAGCAACGTCTACCTCTACGCCGACGGCAGCCAACTGGCCCGCGACGGCGAGGTCAACCGCGAGAACGTACCGCTGAGCCAGATCCCCAAGGAGGTCCAGCACGCCGCGCTCGCCGCCGAGGACCGGGACTTCTACAGCGAGTCCGCGGTCGACCCGAAGGCGATGATCCGCGCCGCCTGGAACACCGTCACCGGCAAGGGCAAACAGTCCGGTTCGACGATCACCCAGCAGTTCGTGAAGAACTACTACCTGGGCCAGGAGCAGACGATCACCCGCAAGGCCAAGGAGTTCTTCATCTCCATCAAGCTGGACCGCGAGGTGAGCAAGAACGACATCCTCGCCGGGTATCTGAACACCAGCTACTTCGGGCGCAACGCGTACGGCGTGCAGGCCGCGGCCCAGGCGTACTTCGGCAAAGACGTCAAGGACCTGAACACCGCGCAGGGCGCCTATCTGGCGACCCTCCTCAACTCCCCCAACGCGTACGACGTGGCGACGCACCCGGAGAACAAGCAGCGTGCCGTGGGCCGTTGGAACTACGTCCTTGACGGCATGGTCAAGGAGGAGTGGCTCAGCGCCGCCGACCGGGCGAAGATCAAGTTCCCGGCGCCGAAGGAGGCCAAGGGCGCGTCCGGCCTCTCCGGGCAGCGCGGGTATCTCGTGCAGGCCGTCGAGGACTACCTGACGGCCAACGACATCGTCGACGAGGACACCCTGGCCAAGGGCGGCTACCGCATCACCACCACCCTCCAGAAGGGCCGCCAGGACGCCTTCAAGGAGGCGGTCGACGACCAGGTGATGTCCAAGGTCGACAAGGACGCCCGCAAGGTCGACCGCAATGTGCGCGCCGGCGGCGCCTCGATCGACCCGGCCACCGGCAAGGTCGTCGCGATGTACGGCGGCATCGACTACACCAAGCAGTACGTCAACAACGCCACGCGCCGCGACTACCAAGTGGGCTCCACCTTCAAGCCGTTCGTCTTCACATCGGCCGTGGAGAACGGCTCGGTCACCCAGGACGGCCGCACCATCACCCCGAACACGATCTACGACGGCACCAACAAGCGCCCCGTCCAGGGCTGGGACGGCGGTCTGTACGCCCCCGAGAACGAGGACGACGTCAACTACGGCAACCTCACCGTCCGCGCCGCCACCGACAAGTCCGTCAACTCGGTCTACGCGCAGATGGCCGTCGACGTCGGCTCGGACAAGGTCAAGGACACGGCGGTCGCCCTCGGCGTCCCGGAGTCCACCCCCGACCTGACCGCGTCCCCGTCCATCGCGCTCGGCCCCTCCACGGCCTCGGTCCTGGACATGACGGAGGCGTACGCGACGCTCGCCAACCACGGCAAGCACCCCACGTACACGATGGTCGAGAAGGTCACCAAGGACGGCCAGGAGGTCGAACTGCCGGAGCAGAACACCGCGCAGGCCGTCAGCCGCGAGGCCGCCGACACCACCACGTCCATCCTGCAGAGCGTCGTCGACGGCGGCACCGGCACGGCCGCGCAGGCCGCGGGCCGCCCGGCGGCGGGCAAGACAGGCACCGCGGAGGAGGACAAGGCGGCCTGGTTCGCGGGCTACACCCCCGAACTCGCCACCGTGGTCTCCGTGATGGGCCAGAACCCGGACACTGGCGCGCACACCCCGCTGTACGGGGCGCTCGGCCAGCCCCGCATCAACGGCGGCGCCTACCCGGCCCAGATCTGGGCGCAGTTCACCAGGGACGCCCTGGAGGGCGAGCCGGTGCGGGACTTCGACCTGGAGCTGGAGGAGGGCGCCGACGTACCGGTGATCCCCGACCCCTCGGACGTCGAGGAGGACCCGGCGACCGGCGGGGCGGCCACCGGCGGCGACGACACGCAGGGCCAGGACCAGGGCCAGACCCAAGGGCAGGACCAGGGCCAGACGCAGGGCCAGGACCAAGGGCAGACCCAAGGCCAGGACCAGGGCCAGACAGAGGGCCAGGACCAAGGGCAGACGCAGGGCCAGACGGACGGCGGTGCCACCGTCGACGGCGGAGCGAGCGACGGAGGCACCACCGCCGACCCGGGCACCGCACAGGGCGGCCAGACCGACGGCTCCACCGCCGACGGCGGGACGGGCGACGACGGCGCCCTGGGCGGCCTGACGGAGGGCTCGGCGGCCAGAAGGCGGGGCGACGCCGACCCGGCGTACAACCCCTACTACTAGTGCCCCGAGGTCGCCTTCAGACCCACGACGGCGACCAGCAGCAGCACGACGAAGAAGATCCGGGCGGCGGTGGCGGGCTCACCGAGAACCATCATCCCGACCACCGCCGCACCGGCCGCACCGATGCCGACCCACACGCCGTACGCCGTACCGATGGGCAGCGTCTTGGCGGCATGGGAGAGCAGCATCATGCTCGCGACGATCCCGAGACCCGTGAACACGCTCGGCCACAGCCGGGTGAACCCCTCGGTGAACTTCATCCCGATCGACCAGCCCACTTCGAGCAGACCGGCGACGATCAACAGAACCCAGGCCATGACGGCACCTCCGACAACGTAGGAACGCGAGATCGCGTTACTTGATGGGGGTGCGTCGTCTTTTCAGAAACCCGGTACGGCGCGTCTCGTCGGGGTCCTTAAAAGGTAGCAAACGACGTGCGTAAGGGGCTGGTGGCGATGGTCACCAGCCCCTTACGCACGTCGTTGTCCGCCGACTACAGAACTACAGACCTACAGGACTACAGATAAAGCCCCGTCGAATCCTCGGAGCCCTCGAACCGGTCGGCGGCCACGGCATGCAGGTCGCGCTCGCGCATCAGCACGTACGCCACGCCCCGCACCTCCACCTCGGCCCGGTCCTCCGGGTCGTACAGGACCCGGTCACCCGGCTCCACCGCCCGCACGTTCTGCCCCACCGCGACGACCTCGGCCCAGGCCAGACGCCTGCCGACGGCGGCGGTCGCGGGGATCAGGATGCCGCCGCCCGACTTGCGCTCGCCCTCGGCGGTGTCCTGCCGCACGAGCACGCGGTCGTGCAGCATGCGGATGGGCAGCTTGTCGTCGTGGGTGCTGTGTCCCTGGCTCTTGGCGCTCACGCCCCGAACCTACCTGCCGACGGCACGTCCGTACGATGCCGGGTCAGTCCTTGCGGCGCCGCGAACCCAACGCGAGCAGCCCCACCAGGCCCACGGCCACCAGCGCCACCGGCACGATGCGCTCAAGACGCGGCGCCCCGTCCTCGGACACCAGCTGGGCCCGCACGTCCGACACGACGCGGTTGGCACCTACGTACGCCCGCCCGAGGGAGTTGTCCACCTTGGCGACGACCTTGGCCTTCGCGTCACCGACGATCGTCTTCGGGTGGACCCGCACCCCGATCTCGTCGAGCGTCTCGGCGAGCGTCTCGCGACGGCGCTTGATGTCCGCCTCGATCTGCGCCGGGGTCCTGATATCCGACGTGTCCGACACCGCGCTGCCTCCGTGGTCGTGTCCGGCTGTCTGTTTCCTTCTGTACGTATCGCCGACAGTCTGTCAGCTCCAGGCGCACCGCACCCCACGGCACCCCTATTACGCTCGACTCCGTCACCACACGTTTTACGAGCATCCTGTGCGAGGAGACCGAAGATGAGCGAGCGACTCACCCCCGGCGACACGGCCCCGGCCTTCACCCTGCCGGACGCGGACGGCAACAAGGTCTCCCTGGCCGACCACAAGGGCCGCAAGGTCATCGTCTACTTCTACCCGGCCGCCCTCACCCCCGGCTGCACCAAGCAGGCCTGCGACTTCACGGACAACCTCGACGTGCTCGCGACCGCGGGCTACGACGTCATCGGCGTGTCCCCGGACAAGCCGGAGAAGCTGGCGAAATTCCGCGAGCAGGAGAACCTCAAGGTCACGCTGGTCGGCGACCCGTCCAAGGAGACCCTGGAGGCGTACGGCGCCTTCGGCGAGAAGAAGCTGTACGGCAAGACCGTGACCGGCGTCATCCGCTCGACGATCGTTGTCGACGAGTCGGGCAAGGTCGAGCACGCCTTCTACAACGTCAAGGCGACCGGCCACGTAGCCAAGATCATCAAGGATCTGGGCATCTGACCTGCCCCTTCCCCTTCCGCTGCGACTGAGACTGTGACGAAGGCCCCCTTCATGGGGGCCTTCGTTTGCGTCAGCCATGTTCGAGCAAGTGATCCCAGGAGGATTGTTCGCAGAACGGAAGGACTACCCATGGCGGCCCACGACCAGGCAGAGGCCGATCCCGAGGCCGTGAAGCGCCACCGCACCCTCTTCCGGGCCGCCAAACGGCGCGCGAATCCACCGCTGCGCCGCACGGACATCACGGTCACGGACGATGCGGCGGTCAAGCGGGCGGTGAAGGCGGCCTCGCTCGGCAATGCCATGGAGTGGTTCGACTTCGGCATCTACAGCTACCTGGCCGTCACCATCGGCCACGTCTTCTTTCCTTCTGGGAACGACACGGTCCAGCTGATCTCCTCCTTCGCCACCTTCGCGGTGTCCTTCCTCGTACGACCCATCGGCGGCATGGTGTTCGGCCCGATGGGCGACAAGATCGGCCGCAAGAAGGTCCTCGCACTGACGATGATCATGATGGCGATCGGCACCCTCGCCATCGGCCTGATCCCGTCCTACGCCACGATCGGCTTCTGGGCCCCGGTGCTGCTGATCTTCTTCCGGCTCGTCCAGGGCTTCTCGACGGGCGGTGAGTACGGCGGCGCGTCGACCTTCATCGCCGAGTACGCCCCCGACAAGCGCCGCGGCTACTTCGGCAGCTTCCTGGAGCTCGGCACCCTCGCCGGCTACACGAGCGCGGCGGGCCTCGTCCTCGCTCTCAACACCGCCCTCGGCCCGGACGCCATGGAGTCGTGGGGCTGGCGCCTCCCGTTCCTCGTCGCGGGACCGCTCGGCCTCGTGGGCCTCTACCTGCGGCTGAGGCTCGACGAGACGCCCGCGTTCCAGAAGATGGAGGACGCGACCTACCACTCGGCGTCCGAGGGCGCCTCCACCGTGGAGACCACCGCCAAGGGCGACCTGGCGAAGATCTTCCGCGAGCACTGGCCGATGCTGGTCCTCTGCATCGCCCTGGTGGGCGCCTACAACGTCACCGACTACATGCTCCTCTCCTACATGCCGACGTACCTCTCGGACGAGCTCGGCTACGACGACTCGCACGGCCTGCTGATCCTCATCGGCACGATGGTGGTCCTGATGCTGATCATCAATCAGGTGGGCAAGCTCTCCGACCGGTTCGGCCGCAAGCCGCTCCTGATGACGGGCATGGTCAGCTTCTTCGTCATCTCCATCCCGGCGTTCCTCCTGATCAAGCAGGGCAGCCTGATCGCGGTCTCCGGCGGCATGCTCCTCCTGGGCCTCTCCCTGGTCTGCCTCCTCGGCACGATGTCGGCAACGCTCCCCGCCCTGTTCCCCACATCGGTCCGCTACGGCTCCCTCTCGGTCGGCTACAACCTCTCCGCATCCCTCTTCGGCGGCACGGCCCCCCTGGTCATCACGTCCCTGATCAGCGTCACGGGAACGGACATGGTCCCCGCCTACTACTCGATGGCCGCGGCACTGGTCGGCATAGCGGCAGTGGCCTGCATGAAGGAAACAGCCCAGAAGCCCTTGTCGGGCTCGCCCCCGTCGGTGGAGACGAAGGAGGAGGCGGCGGAAATGGTGGAGGCCGCCGCGCCGACTCCGAGGTTCTGACTCCGGGTCCGCCCCGTGTGCAGGGCCCATTACGATGGGCCACGCACGCGGCCGTGGTGGAACTGGCAGTCACGCTGGGTTTAGGTCCCAGTGGGGTAACTCCCGTGAGGGTTCGAGTCCCTCCGGCCGCACGGATCTGACGAAGGGCGCCCGTCTCGACGACGGGCGCCCTTCGTATGCGCTGTGCAGATGTGCTGTGCCAAGCGATGTGTTCGCGGTGCCGGGCCCTCTCGGGTCTAGCCGAGCAGATCCCGCACGAAGGGCACCAACGCCCGAAACGCCTTCCCCCGATGGCTGATCGCGTTCTTCTCCTCGGCCGAAAGCTCCGCGCACGTCCGCGTCTCGCCCTCCGGCTGGAGGATCGGGTCGTAGCCGAAGCCGCCCGAGCCCGAGGGGGCGTGGCGCAGTACTCCCCTCAACTGGCCCTCCACCACCCGTTCCGTGCCGTCCGGCAGGGCGAGTGCCGCGGCGCAGGCGAAGTGGGCCCCGCGGTGGGTGTCCGCGTCGATGTCGCCGAGTTGGGCCAGCAGGAGGTTCAGGTTCGCGGTGTCGTCGCCGTGGCGGCCTGCCCAGCGGGCGGAGAAGATGCCGGGGGCGCCGCCGAGGACGTCCACGCAGAGGCCTGAGTCGTCGGCGACGGCGGGCAGGCCGGTGGCCTTGGCCAGGGCGTGGGCCTTGAGGAGGGCGTTCTCGGCGAAGGTGACGCCGGTCTCCCTGACGTCGGGGATCTCGGGGTAGGCGTCCGCGCCGACGAGGTCATGGGTGAGGCCTGCGTCGGCGAGGATCGCCTTGAGTTCCGTGATCTTGCCGTTGTTGCGGGTGGCGAGGATGAGGCGGGTCATGCCCACCAGTATCCGGGCCCGTGGGTGTTACGGCGTACAGACCTTCGTCAGTTCGCCCGCCGCGTCCACGACCGGGCTGAGGTCGGGTGTGGAGTCGCCGCCGTCGATGGAGTCGCGGACATTGTTGACGGCCTTCTCGAGGTCGTCGACCGCCTTGTTCACATCGGTGTTGTCGGTCTTGTCGCCGATCTCGTCGATGTTCTTGTCGATCTTGTCGAGCGCCTCGTCCGCCTGCGTGGGGTCGTCGCCCGCCTTCTCGACGGCCTGCTGGAGGTCGGTGACGCTCTCCGCGATGGCGTCCGCGGTCTGGACGCAGTCGAGGGCCTTCTCGACTGCGCTGCAGCCGACAAGTCCGACGCCCGCCGGTACGGCGATGAGTACGGACGTGATGGCGATGGCGATACGGCGGTGACGCGCGGCCATGCGTGGATCCCTCCCCGGGTGCTGACACAGGCGCACGGCATTGCCCGTGCGCCTGTATCGGTAAGAACGCGTGTGGGGGGTCCGATGGTTGCTTTCCCGGCCGCCCAGTTGTTCGCCTGCTCGGCTGCCCGCCTACTTCGTCGCTTCGAGCGCCTCGCGCTGGAACGCGGCCAGGTCCTCGCAGCCGCCGACCGCGAGGTCGAGCAGGGCGTTGAGTTCCTTGCGGTCGAACGGCTCGGCCTCGGCGGTGCCCTGTACCTCGACGAAGCGGCCGTCGCCGGTGCAGACGACGTTCATGTCGGTGTCGGCCTTGACGTCTTCCTCGTAGCGCAGGTCGAGGAGCGGCACGCCGCCGACGATGCCGACGGAGACGGCGGAGACGGTGTCGGTGAGGGGCTTGCGGCCGGCCTTGATGAGCTTCTTGCCCTGGGCCCAGGCGACGGCATCGGCAAGGGCGACGTACGCGCCCGTGATCGCCGCCGTGCGCGTGCCGCCGTCGGCCTGGAGGACGTCGCAGTCCAGGACGATGGTGTTCTCGCCGAGCGCCTTGTAGTCGATGACGGCGCGCAGGGAGCGGCCGATGAGCCGGGAGATCTCGTGCGTGCGGCCACCGATCTTGCCGCGTACGGATTCGCGGTCGCCGCGGGTGTTGGTGGAGCGCGGCAGCATCGAGTACTCGGCGGTGACCCAGCCTTCGCCGCTGCCCTTGCGCCAGCGCGGGACGCCCTCGGTGACGGAGGCGGTGCAGAAGACTTTGGTGTCGCCGAAGGCGATGAGAACGGATCCCTCGGCGTGCTTGCTCCAGCCGCGTTCGATGGTGATCGGGCGGAGCTGTTCGGGGGTGCGGCCGTCGATTCGAGACATGGTGCCGACCCTATCCGGTTCGCGTGTGGGCCCCGTTCCGGTTGTCGGAGCGGGGCCCACACGCATGTCCTGCCGGGGGTCCGGGGGTTACTCCCCGGAGGATGCGGCGCGACTCACATCATGTCTTCGATGTCCGCGGCGATCGGGTCCGCGTCGGTGCCGATGACGACCTGGATCGCGGTGCCCATCTTGACGACTCCGTGGGCGCCTGCGGCCTTCAGCGCGGCGTCGTCGACCTTGCTCGGGTCGTGGACCTCGGTGCGGAGGCGGGTGATGCAGCCCTCGACCTCTTCGATGTTCTCGATGCCGCCGAGCCCGGCAACGATCTTCTCAGCCTTGCTGGCCATGGTGTTCTCCCTGTTCCTAAAGGACGCGGCCTCACCACACCGTGGGCCCGCTTTGTCACGGTAACGCACGGTTGGAGCATCTTCGCGGGCGGTCACCGCACTCGTACCCAATGATGACGATCAAGGTGCCATCCCTGTCGGGGCAGCACCGCACCCGTTCCGCAACTGGTCTACACCAGTTTTCGACGACCGCCAAACCTGGCCTGTTCCGGAGGGGACGCCCATGAGTTCCAACGCAGCGGCGGTGCCGCAGAAGAGGTGGTGGAGCGGCCTGTTCCAAGGCCTCCAGAAGATGGGGCGCAGCCTCCAGCTCCCCATCGCCGTCCTCCCGGCCGCGGGCATCCTCAACCGCCTCGGCCAGCCGGACGTCTTCGGCGCCGACGGCCTCGGCTGGGACAACGTCGCCAAGGTCTTCGCGGCGGCGGGCGGTTCACTCCTGGACTCCACCCTCGGTCTGCCCCTGCTGTTCTGCATCGGTGTCGCGATCGGCATGGCCAAGAAGTCGGACGGCTCCACGGCGCTCGCGGCGGTCGCGGGTTTTCTCGTCTACTACGCGGTCCTGCGGGCCTTCCCCGACGGCTGCCCCACCGACACCACGTTCGGCGGCGCGGGGATGTGGGGCGGCGTCTGTGTGGCGGAGGACGGAACGGTCGCGCAGGCCCCGTACCAGAATCCAGGGGTCTTCGGCGGCATCGTGATGGGCCTGCTCTCCGCGTGGTTCTGGCAGCGCTACCACCGCGTGAAGCTGGTCGACTGGCTCGGCTTCTTCAACGGCCGTCGCCTGGTGCCGATCATCATGGCCTTCGTCGGTCTGGTCTTCGCGGGTCTGTGCGTGTGGATCTGGCCGCCCGTCGGTGACGCGCTGACCAGCTTCTCCAAGTGGCTTGTGGACCTTGGGTGGTTGGGCTCCGGAATCTTCGGCGTGGCCAACCGTGCGCTGCTCACGATCGGCCTGCACCAGTTCCTGAACACGTTCGTCTGGTTCCAGTTCGGCGACTTCACCAAGCCGGACGGCACGATCGTCCACGGTGACATCAACCGTTTCCTCGCGGGCGACCCGACGGCAGGTCAGTTCACGTCGGGCTTCTTCCCGATCATGATGTTCGCGCTCCCCGCGGCGGCCCTCGCGATCACCCACGCGGCCCGCCCGGAGCGCCGCAAGGTGGTCGGCGGGCTGATGCTGTCGGTCGGCCTCACGTCGTTCGTCACCGGCATCACCGAACCGATCGAGTACTCGTTCCTCTTCATCGCCCCGGCGCTGTACGCGATCCACGCGGTCCTCACGGGTGTCTCGATGGCGGTGACGTGGGGCCTGGGGGTGAAGGACGGCTTCAGCTTCTCGGCGGGTCTGATCGACTACGTCATCAACTGGAGTCTCGCGACCAAACCCTGGCTGATCATCCCGATCGGCCTGGTCTTCGCCGTGGTGTACTACGCCCTGTTCAGCTTCGTGATCCGCAAGTTCGACCTGGCGACTCCCGGGCGAGAGCCCGAGGAGGAAGCGGAAGCACTGGATGCGGAGCAGACCAAGGCCTAACCCTTGGCAGTGGCCTGATCGGCCCCCGCGCGCGGCCGCATACGGAAGGCCCTCGGACCTCAGGTCCGGGGGTCTTTTGCCGTTCATTTCACGTTATGGCCGACCCCACAAAACTCGTGGGTTCCTTACGTCACCTTCACCGTGCTACAACAGGTCTACACCACTAATTGGTGTAGACCACGCGGCCGTCCAGCCGCGACCCCCGGAGACGCCGCCGTCCCCCACTTCCATGTCCCCAGGCGGCGCCTTGCCCACTGGAGGAAGTTGTGTCCACGGCCAGTGCCGCCCCCGCGGCCGACAAGAAGAAGGGCGCAGGCGCGATGGCTGTCATGCAGCGCATCGGCCGCAGCCTCATGCTGCCGGTCGCCGTGCTGCCGGCAGGCGCCCTGCTCATCCGCCTCGGCCAGCCCGACATGCTGGGCCGCGAGTCCTTCCCCGCGTTCATCACCAAGATCGCCTCCTTCATGGCGGCCGGTGGCAGCGCGATCATCGACAACATGGCGCTGCTGTTCGCCGTCGGCATCGCGATCGGCTTCGCCAAGAAGTCGGACGGCTCGACCGCTCTCGCGGCCGTCACCGGCTACCTCGTCTTCCAGAAGGTGCTCGGTACCTTCACGGACAAGAACCTGCCGAAGGTCGCCACCGCCGTCGACGGCAAGGTCGTCATGGTGGACGCGCCCGTGGACGCCAAGGTCCTCGGCGGTGTGGTCATGGGCATAGTCGTGGCCCTGCTCTACCAGAAGTTCTACCGGACGAAGCTGCCCGACTGGGCGGGCTTCTTCGGTGGCCGCCGCCTGGTCCCGATCCTCTCCGCCTTCGCGGGTCTGTTCATCGGCATCATCTTCGGCTACGTCTGGCCGGTCCTCGGCACGGGTCTGCACAACTTCGGTGAGTGGCTTGTCGGTTCGGGCGCCGTCGGCGCGGGCATCTTCGGTGTCGTCAACCGTGCGCTGATCCCGGTCGGCATGCACCACCTGCTGAACTCCTTCCCGTGGTTCCAGGCCGGTTCGTACGAGGGCAAGAGCGGCGACATCGCCCGCTTCCTCCAGGGCGACCCGTCCGCCGGACAGTTCATGACCGGCTTCTTCCCGATCATGATGTTCGCCCTCCCCGCGGCCTGCCTGGCGATCGTGCACTGCGCACGCCCCGAGCGCCGCAAGGTCGTCGGCGGCATGATGTTCTCCCTCGCGCTCACCGCGTTCGTCACCGGTGTGACCGAGCCGATCGAGTTCACGTTCATGTTCATCGCCCCGGTGCTGTACGCGATCCACGCGGTGCTTACCGGTGTCTCCATGGCGCTCACCTGGGCGCTCGGCATGAAGGACGGCTTCGGCTTCTCGGCCGGTGCGGTCGACTTCTTCCTCAACCTGGGCATCGCGACCAAGCCCTGGATGCTCGTCCTTGTCGGCCTCTGCTTCGCGGCGGCCTACTACGCGATCTTCCGCTTCGCGATCACCAAGTGGAACATCCCGACGCCGGGCCGCGAATCCGACGAGGAGCTCGCCGAGCTCCAGAAGGCCGAGTCGAAGTAGGTCTCAGCCTCACCTCAGGACGTAAGCCCCTCGCCGTTGCGACCAACGGCGAGGGGCTTTGTCATGTTCTGCGGCTTACGGTCGGAGACATGACCACCCCCCGGACCCCCCGCATCCTCGACCTCGACCGCGACCAGCTCTCCGCCCTGCGCGGCCGCGCCCTGACCGAGTCGGTCGCCGCCGCCGAGGGGCGCACCATGGTCGGCGAGGTGTTCGCCGACCGGGCCGCGCTCGTCCCGGTGCCCGGCATGCCCGGTGTGCACAACGCCGAGCTCGTCGCGGCCTTCGGCGCCGACATCGTCGTACTGAACCTGATCGAGCGGGCCTGGGACGGCGAGCGGCTCGACCTGCCCGGCCTCGGGACGTTCACGTCCATCGCCGAGCTCGCCGCCTTCATCGGCCGACCCGTCGGCATCAATCTGGAGCCCGGCGACGTCCCCGAGATCCGCCGCGCCAAGCCCGAGTACGCCAGACGGCTGATCGACATGGGCGCGGCGATGCTCTGTCTGACGGCGAATCCGGGGACGGGCGGTTCGTACGAGGGTCTGGCGCGGGTCACGGAGGAGCTGCGGCAGGGCCTCGGTGACGACGTCGCGCTCTGGAGCGGCAAGATGCACCACGCCGGTCACCCGGAGCGGGTCACCGCCGCCCGGCTCACCTCACTCGTGGACGCGGGCGCGGACGGCGTCGTGATGCCGCTGCCCGGGACGCTGCCCGGTGTCACCAAGGAGCTGGCGGCCGAGGCCGTGGCCGCGGTGCAGGACGCGGGGGCGGTCGTGATGGGGGCGATCGGCACCAGCCAGGAGGGCTCGCACGCGAACGTCGTGCCGCAGCTGGCCCTGAACGCGAAGGAAGTGGGCGTCGACGCCCACCACTTCGGCGACTCCTACCTGCCGGGCATGTGCGATCCGGAGGTCATGTACGCCTACTCGGTCGCGATCCGCGGCCGCCGCCACACCTGGAACAGGATGGCGCTCGGCGGCCGCGGGACCAGGCGCTAGATCGCCAGGTCGCTAGATCTCGTAGCTCAGGCTGGGCATCGCGAGTTCGGCCGGGCCGTCGTACACCGCACGCGCGTCCGCCAGGTTCGCCTGCGGGTCCGTCCACGGCGGGATGTGGGTGAGCAGGAGCCGCGCGGCGCTCGCGCGCTGTGCCGACTCACCTGCCTCACGGCCGTTGAGGTGCAGGTCCGGGATGTTCTCCTTGCCGTCCGTGAAGGCCGCTTCGCAGAGGAACAGGTCGGTCTCGGCGGCCAGTTCGTCGAGCGCGCCGCACACGCCGGTGTCTCCCGAGTACGTGAGGGACCTGCCCTCGTGCTCGACGCGGATGGCGTACGCCTCGACCGGGTGGCGCATCTTCTCCGTGCGGACCGAGAACGGGCCGATGTCGAACGAGGCCGGCTTGACGGTGTGGAAGTCGAAGACCTCGCTCATCGAGGAGGCCGACGGGGTGTCGCCGTACGCGGCGGTCAGGCGCTGTTCCGTGCCCTCGGGTCCGTAGACCGGGATGGGGGCGCAGCGGCCGCCGTCGTGCCGGTAATAGCGCGCCACGAAATAGGCGCACATGTCGATGCAGTGGTCGGCGTGCAGATGGCTGAGGAAGATCGCGTCGATGTCGTACAGACCGATATGGCGCTGCAGCTCGCCCAGGGCACCATTGCCCATGTCGAGAAGCAGCCGGAAGCCGTCGGCCTCGACGAGGTAGCTCGAGCAGGCCGAGTCCGCGGACGGAAACGACCCCGAGCAGCCGACGACGGTGAGCTTCATGGAGCGGAAACCTCCGGGGGCGAAACGGGGGTTGTGCGGGGGCCTTGCTGGGGGCTCGCGAAGGGCCTGCGAGAGGCTCTTCGAGGAGTGCTGCGATCCGTCGAGCGTAAGGCGCAAAAGGCCCGGTCGCTCCTCTGTCGTGGGCCGTTGTGGGAGAACTCACCTGCGCTGTCACCGGTTCGGGGGGCGCGCGGGGCGGGGTGCGCGCCGGTACCGTCTGCGGTATGGATACGTCATGGTGGCTGGCGCTGGCCGCCGTGGTGGTGCTCGCGGCGGTCGCCGCGGTGGTGGACGGCC